>NZ_BAABIK010000033.1:0-57891 GCF_039542725.1 Streptomonospora halophila
GCGGACCGGCGGCCCGAGGGCCCGACCCGCCGCCCTCGCCGCCCCGCCGGGTGCGCAACCGGCGGGCACCCGGACCGAGGGGCGGGAGCTTAGCGACCCGCCGCCCTTGCTGCCCGTCGTCGCAGGCTCAACCAGCGGGCACCCGAACCGGTGAGCGCAGGCCGAGGCACCCGCCGCCTTCGCTGCCTCGTCGCAGGCTCAATCGGCGGGCACCCGAACCGGTGAACGCGGGCCGAGGCACCCGCCGCCTTCGCTGCCTCGTCGCAGGCTCAACCAGCGGGCACCCGAACCGCTGACCGCAGGCCGAGGCACCCACCGCCCTCGCTGTCCTGTCGGGTGGGTAACCACCGGGGACTGGGAGCGGTGAGCGCTGGCCGAACCGTCCGCCGCCGTCGCTGCCCGTCGCCGGTGCGCAACCACCAGAAACCGAAAGCGGTGACACGAGCCGAACCGACCACTGCCTCGCTGCCTCGTCGCAGGCCCAACCGGCGAGCACCCGAACCGATAAGCTCAGGCTCAACCACCCGCCGCCGTCTCCGCCGCCTCGTCCATTGGTGGAGCCCGCGGCGACCGGCGCGGACGTCTGAGCGGACCGTACTGTCCGCGAGCCCGGGGGCGGGCAGGACTTAAGCGTGTTCGGCGATGGATCAGCCGCTCGGGGTGTGCAGTGCCCAGGGCGAGCGGTGTGGGCCGGCGCGGGCGTGGGCTGTGACGGATCCGGGCCACAGTCGGGCGGGGACACGCGTGCTCACGTACAGCGACAGGTCTGCGGCGCTTCGGCATCGCGTCAGTTCGGCGCCGTTCGCCTCGGCGGTCGCGCGGGCCGCGGCACATGATGGACGCTCTCCTTCCGCCAACCTCTCCGCTCCCGCGAGCGCGGCGAGGTCGGCCGCCGTCGCCGCCCGGTGGCGATCGACTCGTACGCCTGCCACAAGCACGATCGCCGCGGCGACGAACAGCACCGCGCCGCACAACGCGAGCACCCAGACGGTCGCCGAGCCTGCGTCGTCGCCGCTCCGAGCCGTCTGCGCAGGGACAGACCCTCCGCAGACGGGCGAATGTGCCCGCGCCGCCCCTCCTGCCATGCGGCGGGAGACGGTCGGCCGCGCCGTTTCTTGCCACGCCCTCCCTCCTTCCGGGCGTCGGAAGGCAGCCGGCTGCGCCCGTCGGGCCGAACGGTGTCCTGATGACACGGACCAGCTCGGCTGTCCGCCGGACGAGGGCCGGGCGCCGCCGGCACCGGCGCCAGCACCTGCACCGCCATCACGCCAACCGCAACTGCCGACACCGGACCCGCCACCAGCCGGCGGCCCCCGCCACGCGCCCCGGCGGCCGCCCATGATCCTCCGAGGGACAGGGCCACACACCACCCGCACCGCCCTGACCTGACCCCGGAAGCGCCCGTCAACGTGCGTACCGAGGGAGTCGGGCCGACGCACGGCTTCCACCGTGTGCCGTCCATGACCAGATCCACGCACCGCCCGCACCGCCCGCACCGCCCGCACCGCCCGCACCGAGCCGAGGCGACGCCCGATGCGCTCGTTCCCTCTCGCGCTGTCGGGGCCGACCCGACTCACGGCCGCCGGGTTCCGGCGCGGCGAAGGCGGATCATTCGACCGCGGCATCGTTGCCGTCCCTCCCCTGCGCGTCGTCGCCTCCGAGGGCGGCCGGAGACTGCTCGGCCCGATCGCTGGGCCCGGAGGCGCTGGGCCCGGAGGCCTCCGACCCGTCGGGCTCGCCGACGTCCTCCCCCTCCACGGCTTCCTCGCCACCTCCCGGCGCCTCCAACTCCTCCAACTCCTCCAACTTCTCCACCCCCACCAGGGACTCGGCGGGCGCCCCCTCTTCCACGGACTCCAGGCCTTCCAGGGACTCCAGCGGCGTTGCGGCACGCCCCTCGACCTCGATCGGCAGTTCCGCCAGCGGGCCGATCGGAACCGGGGCCGTGACGGCCACCCGCGCCATGCCGCCGCCGGTGGTCAGCTCGACCTGTGCGGAGTCGGGGGCGGTGCGGTCGACCGCTGCACGAACGGCGTGTTCGGGCTCGCCGCGGGCCAACGCGCGCGCACCCATGCGCGCGGAGTCGACGCAGGCCACGTGCACCGCACCGGCCTGGACCGCCGCCAGCGCGACGCCGAGCACGAGCACGAGGCTGGGCAGTGCGGCAGCGGTCTCGGCGGTGACGCCGCCCCGGTCACCCGTCGATCTGCAGCGCATCGGTGACGATCCGGGTGACGGTGGTGCGGACTTCATCGCTTGTGAGGATCGCGAACAGCACGGCCGCGAAGGCACAGGCCGTCACGGTTCCAAGGGCGTACTCCGCGGTCGACATGCCCCGGTCGCCGCGCACCGAGGCGAGCGGCCGAACGCCGGGTACGGCGCGGCTGCTGCGGAGCAGCGCCGCCGTCGCGCTCGCGAGCCCCCGGGCCACGGCCCGCACAGCACGTACGCCCGACAGGGCCAGCCCGGTCAGCACGGGCGGCACGATCGGTACGGCCCGGGCAGTCTCCACGGCCCGCGCGGACTGCAGCGCTCGCGCGGCCCGGCACCGAATTCGCCGCACCCGGCGGACAGCCGCGTGCGAGGGCGGTCGGCGCGGCACACGCGGCACCGGAGGGAGAGAGGGGAGAGCGGACACGGTTGCCTCCAAGCGGGTGGACACACCATGAGTCGGTTTGGTCTCACGGTCCGTATCCACCATCGCCCGGCGGGTCGGCGGCGGAAAGCCGGATTCCCAGCCTGTGGACAGAACGCGTACCGTCCCGGTTCGGCGCGGCAGAGGACGCTGGGCCCCGTCTCCGCGCGTGCGCCGCCGGCCGCGGTCCGCGGCCGCGGAACAGGTCGGGCCGCGGTATCCCCCGCGCGCGGCTCACGTGTCCGACGTGCAACCCGTGCCCAAGGGGCAACCTCTTCCCGACGTGCAACCCGTGCCCGACGTGCAATGACGCCGGACATGCACCACACGTCCCACTCGCCACCTGTTCCACGCGTGCGCACCACTTCCGCGCTGCGCCTACCGCCTGTGCTCCGCTTCCCGCCTTCCTCCTGTGCTCCGCCGACCGCACGTACCGCACAGCACCGGAGCCGAGCGGAGTGCTGCACACGCCCGCCGACCAGGCCGGAGCGCCGGTGGCTGGCCTCCGGCCGGGACGCCTCAAGCGCCGCATCACGCTCTCGATTGACCGCCCGCAGTCCTCACCCTTCTAGCTAGGGGGCCGGTCTCCCAGCTCCGATCCGGGCGCCGCAGTGCCGCCCGGCCCAGCCCGGATCGGCCGAACCCTTCGTAGGCCGCCGATCCCGCCGGCACACCGCTGCCCCGCCGACCCCCTACGCGCCTCGCGGCCGGACTCCGGCAGCCTGCTCGGGCCGTCCGCCACTCCTCTCCTCCTCGCTGCTGCGCGCTACACGCCGCCGTCGAGGATGGCGTCGATCAGGCGCAGGGCTCCCGACTTGCTGAGCGGGTCGTTTCCGTTGCCGCACTTGGGCGACTGGATGCACGAAGGGCAGCCCTCCGCGCACTCGCATCCGGCGATGGCCCGGCGGGTCGCGGTCAGCCATTCGCGCGCCGCCGCGTAGCCGCGCTCGGCGAACCCGGCGCCGCCCTCGTGTCCGTCGTAGACGAACACCGTCAGGCACCCCGTGTCGGCGTGCAGCGCGGTCGAGACGCCGCCGATGTCCCAGCGGTCGCAGGTGGCGAAGAGCGGCAGCAGCCCGATCGCGGCGTGCTCGGCGGCGTGGGCGGCTCCGCGCACGTCGACGTCGGCCTTGCGCAGCCGGTCGGTCGCCTCGGGCGCGAGGGTCCACCACACCGCGCGCGAGTTCAGCCGCCGCTCGGGCAGGTCGAGGGTCTGCTCGCCGAGGACCGCGCCGGTGCGGACGTCGCGCTTGAGGTAGGAGACCACCTGGCGGGTGACCTCGACCTCGCCGAACCGCACCGCCGACTCCGGCCCCCAGTCCCGGCCGCGCAGCGTGCGCAGCACCTCGACCTCGGTGGTGTCGCGCGCCCAGGTGCTGTGGTCGGGCGCCTCGGCGTGCACCAGTGCCACCGACTCCTCCAGGTCGAGCTCGTCGACCACATAGGTCAGCCCCTGGTGCAGATAGACCGCGCCGTCGTGGACGGTGCCGTGCGCGGCCGCCTCGTCGACGGTGCCCAGCAGCTGCCCGCTGGCCGAGTCGACGATCTGCACCGGGGGCCCGCCCGACCCGCGCAGGTCGGCCAGTGCGGAGGCGCGGTCGCGCCGGGTCCAGAACCAGCCGCGCGGGCGGCGCCGCAGCAGTCCCCGGTCGACCAGGCCGTCGAGCACGCCGGCGGCTTCGGCGCCGAAGAGGTCCAGGTCGTCGCGGGTGAGCGGGATCTCCGACGCGGCCGCGCACAGGTGCGGGCCCAGGACATAGGGGTTGCCGGGATCGAGCACCGTGGCTTCGACCGGCCGCCCGAAGACGGCTTCGGGGTGGTGCACCAGGTAGGTGTCCAGCGGGTCGTCGCGGGCGATGAAGACCGCCAGCGCGTCGCCTCCGGTACGGCCCGCGCGCCCCGCCTGCTGCCACAGCGACGCAAGGGTGCCCGGCCATCCGGTGATGACGACGGCGTCCAGTCCGGTGATGTCGACTCCGAGTTCGAGTGCGTTGGTCGTGGCCAGCCCGAGCAGCTCGCCGCTGCGCAGCGCGTCCTCCAGGCTCCGCCGGTCGTCGGCGAGGTAGCCGGCGCGGTAGGCGGCGATGCGCTCGGACAGCCTGCCGCCGGACGGCCCGTCCGCCTCCCGGCGAGTCGCTCCGCCCCCATCCTCATCCGCACGGCCAGCCCTCTGCGCCTCCGCATCCCCTGCGACCACCGCGCCCTCACCAGCGCTCCGTCCGCGCAGGTGCGCCGCGGTGCGGGACTCGCGCTCGCGCAGGATGCGCTGGGCGGTCAGTGCCACCACCTCCGACGCCTGGCGGGAGCGGACGAAGGCGAGTGTGCGCACGCCCTCCTCGGCGAGGTCGGCGAGGACGTGGGCGGCCTCGGCCGGTGCGGTGCGGCGCACGGGTACGCCGTTCTCTCCCGTCTCCTCGGTCAGCTCCGGCTCGATCAGCGCGAAGCGCAGCTCCGGGCGCGGCGACGCGTCCTCGGTGACGGCGCGTACCGGCAGGCCGATCAGCCGGGAGGCGCTCTCCTCGGGGGTGCCCGTGGTGGCCGAGGCGAGGATGAAGACGGGCTCGCTGCGGTAGCGGGCGCAGATCCGGCGCAGCCGCCGCACGATCTGGGCGACGTGCGAGCCGAACACGCCCCGATAGCGGTGCGCCTCGTCGATCACGACGTAGCGCAGCCGCCGCAGGAACGACGACCAGGCGGCGTGGTTGCCCAGGACCGCGTGGTGCAGCATGTCGGGGTTGGTCAGCACGTAGTTGGCGTGCGCGCGGATCCAGGCGCGCTCGTCGCGCGGGGTGTCTCCGTCGTAGGCGGCCGCGCGCAGGTACGCAAGGCCCAGACCGGCCACCGCGCGCCGCTGGTCGGCGGCCAGCGCCTTGGCCGGGGAGATGTAGAGCACCGTCCCACCCTGCTCGGCGGCTTCGGCGCAGGGCAGCAGGAAGGAGAGCGATTTCCCCGATGCGGTGCCGGTGGCTATGATCACATTGCTACCAGAGCGCGCGAGATCCGCGGCGGCCGCCTGGTGGGACCACGGAGCCGTGATCCCCTGCTCAGCCAGCCGCTCACGTACAGAGGACGGTGTCCAGTCTGGCCAGTGTTCGCTTACCCCGCGGCCACGCGGCAGCTGCTCCACATGTGTCACCTGCGAATTCCGGGTATGGTCACGCCACAACCGGTCAAGCGCGGATTCCCTCCGGGAAGCGTCCCCGCGTGCGCGGGGAGTGGATCCGGTCAACCCGACCCCTCCTCGGCAGGCAGCACGTGTGATGGCACTGATCGACCCCCGTTTCAGTGTGGCATCCGCGGGAAGGGTTCCGCGCTGTCGTGGTTTCTTGTGCATAACAGGCAGATGCGAAGGGCAAGCGTGGTTGAATGCCGCACTGTGGGGTAACGCCCGGCAGAGATCACTCGCGGCTTTTCGCGGTTCGGCGCTGGAGGACTAGTGGACTTGAAGCTTGATCACCACACACAGGACGACACAGAGATCGTCGTCGTCGAGGGTGAGATCGACGTCTATACCGCGCCCCGGCTGCGTGAGCTGCTGATCGATCTCGTCAACAAGGGCAACTTCCACCTCGTGGTGAACATGGAGAAGGTGGAGTTCCTCGACTCGACGGGACTCGGCGTGCTCGTGGGCGGCCTGAAGCGAGTGCGGGCGCACGACGGCACCCTCGACCTGGTGTGCACGCAGGAGCGCATCCTGAAGATCTTCCGGATCACCGGACTGACCAAGGTCTTCGGCATCTACGACTCCGTTCAGGAAGCCATCGACAAACGCAAGTCCAAGTAGCTGCGTTACGAGCGATCTCATGGCACTCGTCCAGCTCACGATCAGCGCGCTGCCCGCCCATGTGCGCACGGCCCGGCTCATGGCCACGGCCGTGGCCAGGCGGGCGGGCATCGCCGAGTCCGCCCTCGACGAGATTCGGCTGGCGGTCGGCGAGGCGTGCTCCCGTGCCGTCGAGGCGCACCGCGTCCACTGCCCCGGGCGTCCGATCCAGCTCGATCTGATCGACAGCGCCGACACCACTCGGGGGGCCGGTGCGTCGCCCGGCACGCCGGCCGAACGCGCGTCCCACAACGGCAAGGCGGCACAGCGCTTCGAGGTCGTGGTGTTCGACCGCGCGCCGGCCAAGGAGCCGGCGACGGCGTTCGAAGACCCCGCCGCCGGGCTCGACATCGCCGACGGCGCCCCGTCCGACGGGGTTTCGGGGCTCTCTCCCGATGTCGGCCTCGCCGTGATCCTCGGACTCGCCGACGAGGTCAGCATCGAACCCCATGAGGACGGCACCGTCGTCCGAATGAGCTGGCCCCTGGGCAAGTCCGACCCCGACGCCGACTCCGAACTCGTCGGCTAGGCGCTTCCGCGCCGCTCCCGCCCCGCGCCGGCCCAGCCTCCGCGGGGCGGCGGCGCGAACCGCGGGCCTCCGCCTGAACGCGGTCCCCGCATCAGCCGACGGTGCAGGTCTTTCGCGGGCCCGCGTACGCGACCGGCCCCGCGTAGTCCGCAGCGGCTCTGCGCAGCGCCTCCTCCGGCCGCAGGGACGGGCCGACGTGGGTCACCGGCAGCCGTTCGGCGCCCGCACGCTCCGCCGTACGCCCCGCCTCGGCCGCGCGTGTGGTGCACCCGGGCATCGCATCAAGCACGTTTTGCGGCCGCATACGGTGCCGCACCGCCGAGCCCTGTCGGTTCCACGGCCGGGCCGCCCTGCTTGCCGCCGCAAGGTCGCCGGCCCCCTCGCCGCTCCCGCCCGCGGTCGTCAGTCGCACTCCTGTGTCGAGACCTCCCCGGACGCGGATGCCCCCTGCTGGGCGTTGGCGGCGACCTCGTGGGCGGTGAGCACGTAGCCCGTCTCGTCCTCGTTGGTCGCCGCGGCGAAGACGACGCCGTAGACGTCGCCGTCGGGGGAGATCAGCGGGCCGCCGGAGTTGCCGGGGCGGACTTCGGCGCGGATCTGGTAGATCTCCCGGCTCACCTGCTGGGAGTGGTAGAAGTCGGGCCCCTGCGCGGTCTGCTCGGCGCGGATGCGCGCGGCCACCGCGGTGAAGCCGTTGTTGCGCGGGAAGCCCGCGACCACGGCGTCGTCGCCCTTGGCCGCCTCCTGGTCGAACTCCAGCGGCTCCAGGTCGAGGCCGTCCACGTCGAGGACGGCGATGTCCTGCTGCGGGTCGTAGAGCACCACCGTGGCGCTCAGCTGCTGGCCGGAACGCGTGACCACCCGCAGGTCCTGGGTGACACCGGCGACCACGTGCGCGTTGGTCATGATGCGCCCGTCGGAGTAGACGAACCCGGTGCCCTCGACGCGCCGCTGGCAGCTGGGCGCGGTGCCCAGCACCTTGACCACGCTCTGGCTGGCGTCGCGCAGACCCGGGGTGTCGAGGACGTCGGGGTCGGGCGGCTGCACCTCGGCCGGCTCGCCGGTCCCCAGCCCGCTGAAGACCTGCGGGAACGCGCTCTGGTCGACGATCCGGCGGAAGGTGGAGAACCACGTCTGGGCCACCTCGGGCATGGCCCGGTCGACCGCGTGCAGCACCCGCGACTGCTGCACCTGAGTGTTGAGGACGGGGATGGCGGAGTTGGCGACGGCGCTGCCGACCAGCCAGGCCACCAGCAGCACCGACACCGCGCTGACCAGGGCGCCGCCCATCGCGTCGAGGACGCGCGCGGACTCCCAGGTGACGCGGTTGCGCACGACGGCGCCCAGGTAGGAGGCCGCGAACTGGCCCATGGCCGCGCACAGGAAGACCACGGCGACCGCGAGCAGCGCCTGCCGCCCGGCATCGGTCACCACCTGCTGGATGAGGGTCGGCGCGCCGAGGGCGGCCAGCACCCCGCCGCCGATGAACCCGGCGAAGCTCATGATCCCGACGATGAACCCCTGCCGGTATCCCGACGCCGCGAACAGGAGCACCAGGACCACCAGGGCGGCGTCGAGGACGATGCCGTCCATCATCACCTCGCGCTCGTCTCAGCTGTCTCGGCGGCCGCGCGGCGACGGTTCCGCGCGCCGGCCGTCCTCGTCGGGGCCGCCGGGCAGCGGGAGGGGTTCCGCCTCAGCGCTGTCCAGCCAGGGCCGCTCCCAGCCTCCCAGAACGAGCAGCCGGTTCAGAATCGCGGCGGTGAATCCCCAGACCAGCATGCCGCGGACGCGGAACGCGGGCCCGGTGGATCCGTTGGGGTGGCGCACACGCACCCGGTTGGCCGGGTCCGCGAGCTCGTTGACGGGCACCCGCACGACTCCGGCGACCTCGCCGGAGTCGGCGGGGTGCACGTCGGAGGGTTCGCGCCACCAGGCCAGCACGGGCACCACGCGAAAGCCGCTGTGCCGGATGAACAGCTCGGGCAGCCGCCCCAGCAGCTCGATCCCGACCGGGTCGACCCCGGTCTCCTCCACGGCTTCGCGGACGGCGCAGTCCTCGGGCCCCTCGTCGTCGGGCTCGAAGGAGCCGCCGGGAAAGGCGGGCTGGCCGGAGTGGCGCCGCAGCCCGTTGTTGCGCTGGATCAGCAGCACGTCGGGGCCGTGCTCGCCCTCGCCGAACAGGATGAGGACCGCGGACCGGCGCCCGCCGGACTCGGGCGGGCGCATCGCCGCGGGCACGGCCATGCGCCCGCCCGCGCGGGCGAGGGAGGCGAGCCAGTCGGGGGTGCTGACGTCGGGCGCGCCGGCGCGTCCGTCGCCGGGCGCTTCGCCGGCCTCCGCGTCGTGGCCGTCCCCTCGCCGCTCGCCGTGCTCCTGTGCGGTCATGCTGTGCGCGTCTCCTCCCGGCCGTTGCCTCCGCCTGATGCGAACCGTCTAGGAGAACGGGCCATTCCGCACCAGCGCCGCCGCGGCGTCCGCATCGGTGGGGCCCTCGCCGAACGAGGGGCACCAGCGGGCGAGCTCGCAGGCGCCGCAGGCGGGGCGCCGCGAGTGGCAGATGCGGCGGCCGTGCCAGATCAGGCGGTGTGAGAGCAGGGTCCAGTCCTTGGGCGGGAAGAGGCCGCCGATCGCGTGCTCGACCTTGACGGGGTCGGTCTCCTCCGTCCAGCCGAAGCGGCGCACCAGGCGGCCGAAGTGGGTGTCGACGGTGAGCCCCGGCACGCCGAAGGCGTTGCCCAGCACCACGTTGGCGGTCTTGCGCCCGACACCGGGCAGCCGCACCAGGTCGTCCAGGTCGCCGGGGACCTCGCCGCCGTACTCGTCGCACAGCTTCCGGCCCAGGCCCAGGATGCTGTTGGCCTTGGAGCGGTAGAAGCCGGTGGAGCGGATCAGCCCTTCCAGCTCCTCGCGGTCGGCAGAGGCGTAATCGGCCGCGGAAGGGTAGCGGGCGAAGAGCTTCGGGGTCACCAGGTTGACCCGCTTGTCGGTGCACTGCGCCGACAGGATGGTCGCTACCAGCAGCTCCAGCGGAGAGGTGAAATCAAGCTCACAGTGCGCATCGGGATACAACCGGGCCAATTCCCGGTTTATCCGTCGGGCGCGTCTCACCAGTGCGAGACGCGACTCACCCGTGGGTGTCCGCACCGCGCCGTCGTCCGGCGCGGTGTCGGACGAGGTGGTCTGAGCAGGGGTGGCAGGATCTCCGAGCACGCCCCAAAGACTACGTATCCCGCGGCGGCGTCCGTGCCCGGGCGGCCGCGGCGGGGGCCGCGCCCGCGAGCTTGCGTGCCATGTCGGCAATGTCGTGAGTTCGGCGGGCCGAGCCCCTCGGGAACGGGATTGCAACTAGGATCGGATGCGCTGACGTCGGCCGTGGCGGTCGGCTTGTCACCCGGGCGACAAGCCGAGGCAACGAAGTGGTTTCCCACCGGGGTGCGATATACGTCACACTGTTGACGGTCAGGCTTGCAAGGAGGAAGTGGTGGACGAGACCAACGAGGTGCTGCGCAAGGCCCCTCTTTTCGAGGCACTCGACGAGGAGGGTGCCGCCGCGCTGCGCGCCTCGGTGAGCGAGGTCCGGCTGGGTCGCGGCCAGACGCTCTTCTCCGAGGGCGATGAGGGCGACCGCCTCTACGTGATCCTCGGCGGCAAGGTCAAGCTGACCCGTGCCGCTGTCGACGGCCGCGAGAACCTGCTGAGCGTCCTGGGCCCGAGCGAGATGTTCGGCGAGCTGTCCCTGTTCGACCCGCGCCCGCGCACCGCCAGCGCCATCGCCGTCACCGACGCCGTGCTGGCCGGTCTGGGCCACGACGACCTGCGTCCGTTCATCGCTCAGCAGCCCCAGGTCAGCCTGCAGCTGCTCAAGGCCCTCGCGAGCCGGCTGCGCCGGACCAACGACGTCATGAGCGACCTCGTCTTCACCGACGTTCCCGGTCGGGTGGCCGGACAGCTGCTCGACCTCGCCGACCGCTTCGGCAAGGAGGGCGAGGACGGCCTGCACGTGCACCACGACCTGACCCAGGAGGAGCTCGCGCAGCTCGTCGGCGCCTCCCGCGAGACCGTCAACAAGGCGCTGGCGGAGTTCGCGCTGCGCGGGTGGCTGCGCATAGAGGCCAAGGCCGTCGTGCTGCTCGACGTCGAGCGCATGCGCCGACGCGCGCGCTGACACCGCGTTCGCACCGACCCGCCGCGCGCCGGCCCCAGGAGCGGCCGGCAGTGCGGACGCCCGCGGCGCCGCGCGCAACGACCACCGGGCCCGGCCACGTGCCGGGCCCGTCGGCTGCGCGGCGCCCGGTGCCGGGGGCGGACGGCGCGCCGCCGCCGTCGCTCCCGCCGGACCGCTCTCTCAGGCCTCGCCCAGCTCGCCGGGGATGTCGCCGCGCTTGGCCAGGTAGCGCAGCTGCGCCCGCACCGAGGAGCGCGCGGCCGGGACCACCGCCTCCTCGATGCCCGCGTAGACCCGCGCGACGATCTCGTCGGCCGTGCTGTCGCCCGCCTCGACGGCCGCCGCGATCTGGGACAGCCGGGCCTCGCGGTGGTCGATGTACTCGGTGAGCCGGTCCAGCGGCTCGGTGCAGATGGGCCCGTGCCCGGGCAGCAGCGCCCGCACCCCGGTGGAGACCGCCAGGCCGCGCAGCCGGTACAGCGAGTCCATGTAGGCGGCCAGGCCGTCGTCGGCGAGCATCGTCGTGCCGCTGCCCAGCACCGTGTCGCCGGTGAGCACCACGTCGTCGGCGGGCAGGTGGAAGCAGACCGAGTCGGCGGTGTGGCCCGGCGTGGCCACCACGCGCAGCTCCAGCCCGTCGACCTCGACCACCTCGCCGTCGGGGAGGCCGTCGCCGCCGATCCGCAGCTCCGGCTCGACCGCGTGCACCGGCGCGCCCGTCAGCTCGGCGAAGTAGCGTGCGCCCTCGCTGTGGTCGGGGTGGTGGTGGGTCAGGAGCGTCACGGCGACCTGGGCGCCCTGCTCCTGCACGGTGCGGGCCACCCGTTCCAGGTGGCGCTCGTCGTGGGGGCCGGGGTCGATCACGATGACGCCCCGCGCTCCCGGCTCGCGCAGAACCCAGGTGTTGGTGCCGTCGAGCGTCATCGGGCCGGGATTCGGGCATAGGACGCAGTTGGCGCGCAGTGTTCCGGAACCGTCGATCCTCATCGCACCTCAGTCTCTCTCGCCGAGCGGCGCCGGCAGGGTGGGGGGTTCGCAGTAGAGGGCTCAGCGCCGGGGGTAGGGCACCCCCTCGGGGACGACGAAGCGCAGCTCGCCGCCGACCTCGCGCATCGCGGGCTCGATGGGGGCGATGTGGCGCCGGGCCGCGAGGGCGGCCGCCGGCGAACCGTACTCGGCCAGCTCGGCGCAGGTGGTCACGGTCGGCGGCAGCATCTCCAGCTCGCCGCGCTGCCAGGCGGCCACGGCTTCGGCGGGGCGCATCCAGGCGACGCGGTCGGCCTCGCCGCCGACGTCGCGGGTGTGCTGTCCCGCGGGCAGGGCGGCGGCGAAGAACCGGGTGTCGAAGCGCCGCGCTTCACGCCGCGGGGTGATCCAGCGCGACCAGGCGCGCAGGAGGTCGCTGCGCAGCACCAGGCCGCGGTCGCCCAGGAACGCGGTGAACGACAGCGCGCGGTCGACCAGCGCCGTGCGGTCGGCCTCCCAGTCCGGGCCGCGGGTGTCGGCGACCACGCCGCCCGCGGGCGGGCCGGCCAGGAGCACGCCCGACTCCTCGAAGGTCTCGCGCACGGCGGCGCAGACCAGGGCGCGCGCCATCGGCTCCGCGACGCCCAGGCGCGCGGCCCACTCGGCCGGCGGCGGCCCCGCCCACCGGATGCCGGGTTCGGTGTCGCGCTCGTCCACCCCGCCGCCGGGGAACACGTGCATGCCGGGAGCGAACCGCATGGTGGCCGCCCGCCGCAGCAGGTAGACCTCCAGTCCGCCGGCTGCGCACTCGCGCAGCAGCATCACCGTGGCGGACGGACGCGCTTCGGCGCCCGCCTCACCGCCGCGGTCGTGCTCCCGTGTCATGGCCGTCGTCCTCCCGTAGGTCGTGGCGAACGAGCGCCACCGCATCCGGTGCGGGCCCTCAGGCCTCGACGATCATCTCCACCTCGACGGGAACGTCCAGCGGCAGCGCCGCCACGCCGACCGCGCTGCGGGCGTGCGTGCCGGCCTCGCCGAAGACCTCGCCGAGCAGCTCGCTGGCGCCGTTGACCACCTGCGGCTGCCCGGTGAAGGACGGGTCGCAGGCCACGAACCCGACCACCTTGACGACCCGGCGCACCCGCGACAGCTCACCGACCTCGGCCTTGACCGCGGCGATCGCGTTCAGCGCGCACACCGCCGCCAGCTCCTTGGCCCGCTCCGGTGTCACCTCGGCGCCGACCTTGCCGGTGCCGGCGGGCTTGCCGCCGACCAGGGGCACCTGCCCCGACACGTAGACGTGATCGCCGGTGCGCACCGCCGGCTGGTAGGCGGCCACGGGCGGCACCACGTCGGGCAGGGTCAGCCCCAGGCCGGCCAGCCGCTCCTCGGGGGTGGCCATCACTCCTTCTCCCGCTTCATGTAGGCCACCATCTGCTGGTTGCGCGGATCCCCGTCGACCGACGGGCCGGGGATGACCGAGACCAGGTCCCAGCCGTCCTCTCCCCAGTTGTCCAGGATCTGCTTCGTCGCGTGCGACAACAGCGGCACGGTCGCGTACTCCCACTTCGTCATAGCCGCCACCTTACTTACCGGACCCGCCGATCAGGCCGCCGCCCGACGCTCCCGCGGCGCGCCGCGCACACGCCGCCGGGCGCGCACCGCGACCCGCTCCGACCGGGAACATAGACTCCGAGGAGTGAGTGCACGCGATCGCGACGGGGACGCCGTCCGGCTCCATGTCGTCACCGGCAAGGGGGGCACCGGCAAGACCACCGTGGCCGCCTCTCTCGCGCTGGCCCTGGCCGCCGGCGGACGCACCGTACTGCTGGTCGAGGTCGAGGGGCGCCAGGGCATTGCGCGGCTCTTCGGCACCCGCCCCCTGCCCTACGAGGAGCGCGCGATCGCCGCCGCGCCCGAGGGCGGCCGTGTGTGCGCGCTGGCGGTCGACGCCGAGTCGGCCCTACTGGAGTACCTGGAGATGTTCTACGGCATGCGGCGGGCCGGACAGGTGCTCACCCGCTTCGGCGCGGTCGACTTCGCCACCACGATCGCGCCGGGCATGTGCGACGTGCTGCTGACGGGCAAGGCCACCGAGGCCGTCCGGCGCCGCGAGGGCGATCGGCGGCGCGGCGGCCGCGACGCCGACGGCAGGCGCCACGTCTACGACGCGGTGGTCGTCGACGCGCCGCCCACCGGCAGGATCGCGCAGTTCCTCAACGTCAACGCCGAGGTGGCGGGCCTGGCCCGGGTGGGGCCGGTCCGCAATCACGCCGACAAGGTCATGGCCACCCTCCGCTCGGCCCGGACGGCCGTGCACTTCGTGACCGTGCTGGAGGAGATGCCGGCCCAGGAGACCCTCGACGGCATCGGCGAGATCCGCGCGGCCGGGCTGAACGTCGGCTCGCTGATCGTCAACATGGTGCGGCCGCCGTTCTTCGCCGAGCCGGTGCTGCGGGAGGTCGCCGAGGGCTCCTTCGACACCGGTGCGCTGGTGCGCGGCGTCAAGGCGGCGGGGCTGGAGGACGCCGAGGAGACCGCGCGCGCCCTCGCGCAGGAGGTGGCCGAGCATGCCCAGCGGGTGGCCGGCGAGTCCGGGATCCGCGCGCGCCTGGACGGCCTCGACCTGACGCGGCTGGAGCTTCCGCTGCTGAGCCGCGGAGTGGGCCCCGAGGAGCTGGACGAGCTCGCCGAGCGCCTCCGGGAGCAGGGCGTATGAGCGGCCAGGAGGCCCCCGACCGGGCGCGCGCCACGGCCGCGCCAGACTTCGACGTCGACGCGCTGCTGTCGGACGGCGACACCCGCATCGTCGTGTGCTGCGGCTCCGGCGGTGTCGGCAAGACCACGACCGCCGCGGCGCTGGGCGTGCGCGCGGCCGAGTTGGGCCGCCGCGCCGTGGTCATCACCGTCGACCCCGCCCGGCGGCTCGCGCAGTCGATGGGGCTGCGGGAACTGGACAACACGCCGCGCCCCGTCGAGCTGACCGGAACCCTGGGTGCGGAGGTTCCCGGGACGCTGCACGCGATGATGCTCGACATGAAGCGGACCTTCGACGAGATCGTCGAGGCCCACGCCGACCCCGAGCGCGCGCGCCAGATTTTGGCCAACCCCTTCTACCAGTCGCTGTCCTCCAGCTTCTCCGGCACGCAGGAGTACATGGCGATGGAGAAGCTGGGGCAGCTGCGCCACTCCGGCGACTGGGACCTGATCGTCGTCGACACCCCGCCGAGCCGGTCGGCCCTGGACTTCTTGGACGCGCCCGAGCGGCTGGGCCGGTTCCTCGACAGCAGGCTCATCCGCATCCTGGGCGCGCCGCCGGCGACCGGCGCCTTCAAGGTGCTGGGCGCGGGTGTGGGCATGGTGACCGGCGTGATCGCCAAGATCGTGGGCGCCCAGGTGCTCAAGGACGTGCAGAGCTTCGTCTCGGCGTTCGACGCGGTCTTCGGCGGGTTCCAGGAGCGCGCGGACCGCACCTACCGGCTGCTGCAGGCGCGCGGCACCGGGTTCGTGGTGGTGGCGGCGCCCGAGGACGACGCGCTGCGGGAAGCGGAGTTCTTCATCGAGCGCCTGCGCGAGGACCGCATGCCGCTGGCCGGGATCGTGCTCAACCGGGTGCACCGCACCGCGGTCCGCGGCCTGCCCGAGCAGGCCGCCGCGACCGCCGCCGCGGAGCTTGAGACCTCCGGCGAGCACGCGTTGGCCGCGGCGGCGCTGCGCCTGCACGCCGAGCGCGCGCGGGTGCAGCAACGCGAGCAGTGGCTGATGGGCCGACTGGTCGCCGCTCACCCGGGCGTGCCTTCGGCGGAGGTGCCGGCTCGCCCCGAGGATGTGCACGACCTCGCCGGGCTGGCCGAGATCGGCCGCGCGCTGGGGCGCGGCTGAGATCTCGGCCGCCCTCGCCGATCCGCCCGTTAGGCCCCCCGCCGCAGCGGGCAGGGGGACGAGGCCGCCGCAGCGCCGCCGGAGGCGCGGGGCGCGGCGGCGCTCGAACCGAGCACAGGACCGTGCGCAGCAGCCGGAGGGAACCGGCCGTCGGCGCGCGGCGGTCGTGGAGTCGTGGAAGGAGGCGGCGGTCCGATGCCGGACATGCGCGGCACCGGAGGCCTGCCGTCCCGCTACCCGGCCCGGACTCCGGCCTCGCCGTGTTCGGCGCCGTCGGATCCACCGGCCTGCTCGCGGTACCGGCGGCGTGCGTCGTGCAGCAGCTTCGCCCACGAGGCGACGTCGGGCCTGCGGCGCAGCAGTGCCCGGCGCTCGCGTTCGGTCATCCCTCCCCAGACGCCGAACTCGATCCGGTTGTCCAGCGCGTCGGCCAAGCACTCGGTGCGCACGGGACACCCCCGGCAGATGAGCTTGGCCCGGTTCTGCGCGGCTCCCTGCACGAAGAGCGCGTCAGGGTCGGTCTCGCGGCACAGGCCGTGTGCGGCCCAGCCCGGCATCCACATGTCTCCCACTCCCAAGTCCAGCATGTGCGGTCGTCGAAAGAGCCGGCGGGCGCGGTCGCCGGCTTCGGACGCAATGAGGGCGGGGGACACGCGGAGTGCCCGCGGCGGCCGCTTCCCGGAGCAGGGGCGGCCCGGTAGCGGAGCGCGACGAGTCGGAAGCTCTGCGTGTCCCCGCGATTGCTGCGGAAGAACCTATGATTCGCGCACGCGATCCGCCAGGCCCCATGAGGCTCATATCGGATCTAGCCCAGGTGGGTCATTGCGTTCCGAGCGCTCCATCGGATCCACCGCACGGACGGCTGCCGACCACCGGTTCCGACTGCTCGGTATTGCATCCACAATGGAGAACGACCTCGGTGCCGCCGGTGCGCCGAAACGTCCGAAATCACGGACATCGACGGCGGCGCCCATCGCGGTCCGCACGTAGTCTTAGGGGGTGGGTCAGGGGACAATGCTGCAGAAAATCGGTCAACTGGTCGGCGTCGGAGTCGTCGCCGGGGTACTCGTAGCGGCACTCGCGCTGCCCGCTGTCGGCGGGCTCGGTATCACCGCACGCAACGTCGCCACCGGGTTCTTGAACATGCCGGGCGACTTGGAGACCCCGCCTCCGCCCGAGCGCTCGGTCATCTACGACCGCGACGGTGAGGTCATCGCCGAGATCTACGATCAGAACCGCGAAGTGGTCGGCCTCAAGGACATGGCCCCGGTCATGCGCGAGGCGATCGTCGCGATGGAGGACTCCAAGTTCTACGAGCACGGCGGCATCGACATCGCCGGAACGTTCCGCGCCGCTGTGCGCACCATCAGCGGCAACGTCGAGGGCGGCTCCTCCATCACCCAGCAGTACGTGAAGAACGTCCTCGTCGAGAGCGCCGACAGCCAGGCCGAACAGGAGGAGGCCCGCGAGACCACGCTGGGCCGCAAGGTCCGCGAGCTGCGCTACGCCATCGCCCTCGAACAGCGGATGTCCAAGGACGAGATCCTCGAGGGCTACCTCAACATCGCCTACTTCGGCGACGGGGCCTACGGCGCCGAGTCCGCCGCGCAGCACTTCTTCGGTGTCAGCGCCTCCGAGCTGAGCCTCCCCCAGGCCGCCACGCTCGCCGGGACGGTGCGCTACCCCTACCTGTACAACCCCCGCCTCAACCCCGATGCCGCCGAGAACCGGCGCAACGTCGTGCTGGACCGCATGGCCGACACCGGGCGGATCTCCGAGGCGAAGGCCAAGGAGGCCAAGGCCACCGAGCTCGGTCTGGACATCACCAGCCCCAGCAACGGCTGCATGCCCAGCGACCAGCCGTTCTTCTGCGACTACGTGGTCCAGCAGATCGAGCAGAACAAGCGCTACGGCGAAACCGAGACCGAGCGCGCCCGCTGGCTGCGCACGGCCGGGCTGCAGATCCACACCACGCTGGACATGGACATGCAGGACGCGGCGCAGAAGGCCGTCGACGAGTGGGTGCCGCGCAAGAACAAGTCGCGCAAGGTCGCCGCCGAGGTCCTGATGGACCCGGGCAGCGGGGAGATCCGGGCGATGGCCCAGAGCCGCAACTACGGACCCGACGAGTCCAACATCGGCGAGACGTCGATCAACTTCGCCGTCGACGCCGAGGACGGCGGGAGCACGGGCTTCCAGGCGGGGTCCACGTTCAAGCCCTTCACCCTCGCCGCGGCGCTCAAGGCGGGCAAGGAGTTCAGCACCTCCTACAGCACCGGCAACACCACGACCATCACCGGTCAGCGCAACTGCAACGGCGGGCGGCTGGCACCGTGGACGCTCAGCAACGCGGGCGACACCAAGGGCGGCAGCACCAACAACATGGTCAGCGGCACCAAGGGCTCGGTGAACACCTACTTCGCCAGCCTTCAGGCGGACGTCGGCCTGTGCAACGTCATCCGGATGGCCGAGACCCTCGGCGTCCACCGCGCCGACGGCACCTCCTTCGACAACGCGCGAACCCAGGCCAACAACTCCTTCACCCTGGGCAGTGAGGAGGTCTCCCCGCTGACCATGGCCGCCGCCTACGCCACGTTCGCCTCGCGCGGCACGTACTGCAAGCCGCAGGCGATCGACAAGATCGTCGACGAGCACGCGGGCAAGACCATCGACATCAAGTCCGAGTGCGAGCGGGTCATCAGCAAGGACGTCGCCGACGGCGTCGGCTACCTGCTGCAGCAGACCTTCAAGGGCGGCACCACCACCGGGCTGGAGATCGGGCGGCCGGCGGCGGCGAAGACCGGTACGACCGACGGCTCGGCCAGCGCCTGGTTCGCCGGGTTCACGCCCAACCTCGCCGGCACGGTGTTCGTCGGCGACCCGCGCGGACCGCAGAACTACCCGCTGCGCGACGTCACCATCGGCGGCAGGTACTACTCCCAGGTGTTCGGCGCCACGATCCCCGGCCCGATCTGGCAGCAGACCATGCGGGAGGCGACCCAGGAGCTGCCCGCCAAGGACTTCGCGGCGCCGCCGTCGCAGTTCGGCAGCACCTCCGAGCCGCAGCCGGAGCAGGAGGACGGCGAGGACGGCCAGAACGCCGACGAGGCCGCCAGCAACGGCGGCGTCCCCGACGTCCTCGGGATGACGGCCGACGAGGCTCTCGGCGAGCTGGAGGCGGCCGGGTTCGAGCCCAACCTGTCCTCCACGAAGGTGCCCTCCGACCAGCCGGCGGACGCCGTCGGTGCGGTCAACCCCGAGCCCGGAACCGGGCTGCCCGAGGGCGCGACGGTCAACGTGTTTCTGAGCAGCGGCGGGGGCGGCAACGGCGAGGACGCCGGTGGCGGAGGCGCCGGTTGGACCGGCTGGGGCCAGGGCAACCCGGGCCGCGGCCAGGACGACTGACCTGCGGCGGCACAGCCGCTGCTGACGCCGCGGGGGCGGCGGGCGACCCGGTCGCCCGCCGCCCCCGTTCGTTTCAGCTCTCGGGCCTGGCGGCGCGGGGACGGCACCGGCGGGCGCGGCCCGGCCGCGCGATGCGGCGCCAGGGGCGTGTTCGCCGAATCACTCCTACTGCGCGGCGCCCCGGCACCGCTCCCTGCGCTCCCGTCAGTCGGCAGGGGATCCCCGCCCCGGCTCGCTTCCCGGCCGCGCGAGAGCGACACCGGTCCCGCCGAAGCGCTCCGCGCAGCAGACTCGGCGCTTCGCGCCTGGAGCGAGGGGCACCCGATTGCGCCGCCCACTACGGACGGACCCGTCAAACGGCCTAAGCGGTGAGCTGGCGCTTGACCTCGGCGGCGACGCGGCCGCCCTCGGCTCGGCCGGCCACCCGCGGAGTCACCTGCTTCATGACCTGGCCCATGGCCTTGGGGCCCTCGGCACCGGTCTCGGCGATGACGGCGGCGACCAGGTCGCGGAGCTCGTCGTCGCCGAGCTGGCGGGGCAGGTAGTCGGCGAGCACGTCGCCCTCGGCGCGCTCGGCCGCGGCCTGGACGGTGCGGCCGCCCTCCTCGAACGCGTCGGCGGCCTCGCGGCGCTTCTTCGCCTCACGGGTGATCACGCGGACGACGTCCTCGTCGCGGAGCTCGCGCGCCGCCTGGCCGGAGACCTCCTCCGTGGAGATCGCGGCGAGCACGCTGCGCAGGGTGCGGGTGCGGACGTCGTCGCGCGCCTTCATCGCTGCGGTGAGGTCGGTCTGGAGGCGGTCCTTGAGTTCGGCCATGGCAGCGATCATACGGCGGCGGTCTGCGGGGCTGCGAGCGTATTGCTCGCGCCCGTGTCAGGCGGTGCCGCACCCGCCCAGGAGCGCGCGGAAGGCCTCCCCGCTCGGCGTCGTCGAGCACGTCCAGCGCGCTCATCAGCTCGGCTGCAGGGGTCGGGGTCGGGCAGCGCCGGCCGCGCCGGATCCCGTTCCGGTCCCGGTGCGCTCCGCGGCTCCGTCCGCGCCACCCCGTGCAAATCGACCACGTCCGGGCGACGCCGACGCTGCGGTCCCGGATCCGTAACACCTGACCGCTCAGCGGGCACCCGGCCGCGGCCGCCGGATCGCCCGGCGGAGCGGCGGCAGGCGTCCCGGACGACCGCGAGCCCGCAGAGTTCGGCGGGACGCGGGTGCGGGCGCCCGCTCCGCGCCGCCCGCGGGCCCGGAGGCCCGCTCGGCGGGCGCATCCGGTCGCGATGTCTGACACCATCGGAAGCGGGAGGTGCCGTGACGGTGACGAGGATGCGGAAGACGCTGCGGACGGCCGGACGTGCGGCCGCGGTCACGGGTGCGGTCGGGCTCGCCGGGGTCGTCTACGCCTCGGTGATCGAACGCAACTGGTTCCGGCTGCGCCACTACGAGCTTCCCCTCCTCGACCCGGGCAGCTCCCGGCTGCGCATCCTGCACATCTCCGACACGCACCTGACGCCGGGGCGGCGCATGCTGCTGGACTGGCTGCGCGGGCTGGAGGCCTACGACCCCGACTTCGTGGTCAACACGGGCGACTCCATCGCCCACCCGGACGCCGTCGAGCCGTTCATTTCGGCGCTGGGCCCGCTGCTGGACCGGCCGGGCGCATTCGTGTTCGGATCCAACGACCTGTACTCGCCGCAGATCAAGAACCCCGCCCGCTACCTGTGGCGCAGCAGCGGCTCGGACTACGCCAAGCGCAAGGTCCCCGACCTGCCCTGGCGCGAGCTGGGCGAGGCCATGAGCGAGCGGGGCTGGCTGGACCTGAACAACCGCAAGGCCGTGCTCAAGGCGGACGGGCGCGACATCGCCGCGGCCGGGGTCTCCGACTCCCACATCGGGCTGGACCGCTACGACGACGTCGCCGGGACCGCCGACGCGGAGGCCGACCTGCGGGTGGGCGTCCTGCACTCGCCCGAGCCGGCCAACCTCAACCGCTTCGCCGCCGACGGCTACCAACTGCTCGTCGCCGGGCATACCCACGGCGGGCAGCTGTGCCTGCCCTTCTACGGCACCCTGGTCACCAACTGCGGCATCGACCGCCGCCGCGCCTGGGGGCTGCACCGCTATGCGGGCACCTGGCTGCACGTCTCCGGCGGGTTGGGCACCTCGCCCACGGCCCCCGCCCGCTTCTGCTGCCGGCCCGAGGCGACGCTGCTCGACCTGGTCGCCCAGCAGTAGGCGCGCCCGCGGCGGTCGTCGGGCCGTCCGGAGCAAGGCACCCGGTGCGGCCGCCCGCCGCCGCGAACGCGGAGCCGCGATCCCCCTGCCCTCGCCCGGTGCGCGGGAGGAGAATGGGGTCATGTACCGCGAGCGCGCGTCGGCGACCGGAGGGGTCGTGTGGACCGGGGCGGCCGAGGACGGCGACCTGCACCGGGTGGTGCCGGACGGCTGCATGGACCTGGTCTGGGACGGCGGCGGGCTCCTGGCCGCCGGGCCCGACACCGCCGCCTACTTCGCCGACTGGAGACCGGGGGTCGTCTTCATCGGGCTGCGGCTGCCGCCGGGCGCCGGTCCGGCGGCGCTGGGCGTGCCGGCGCACGAGCTGCGCGACCGGCGGGTGCCGCTGGAGGACCTGTGGTGCGCGGACGAGGCGCGCAGACTCGGCGAGGCGGTGGCGCTGGCGGCGGACCCGGGCAAGCTCCTGGAGCGGGCGGCCGCCCGGCGGCTCGCCGCAACGGGCGGAGCCGATCCCGTGATGCGGGAGGTCGCCGCGCTGCTGGATGCCGGCGCGTCGGTGGCACGCGCCGCCGAGGCGACCGGGCTGAGCCCGCGCCGCCTGCACCGCAGGAGTCTGGCGGCCTTCGGCTACGGCCCCCGGACTCTGCGGCGCATCCTCCGGTTCGACCGCGCCCTCGCGGCGGCGCGGGAGGGCACGCCCTTCGCCGAGGTGGCGGCAGCGGCCGGCTACGCCGACCAGGCGCACCTCGCCCGCGAGGCCAGGGAGCTGGCCGGGGACCCGCTGAGCGTGCTCACCGGACGGGCGGGCCAGGCCGGCGGTACGAGCGGGCCCGTCACCCGGTAGGCCTCCCCGCACCCGCGGGCTCCTCACTCCACAGGTGCGAAGAGGTCCACCCAGTGCCCGTCCGGGTCGCAGACGACGGCGTAGCGCTGGCCCCACACGGCGTCCCAGGGGCTGCGGAGCCCCGTGTAACCGGCCCCGGTGAGGTCCGCGTAGAGGCGGTCCACGCCTCGGGGCCCGTCGCAGGCGAAGGCGAGCGCCAGCCCGCCGCCGGAGGCCGGTTCCCAGTCGGGTATGAAGGACCGCACCGTCTCGACCGTGTCCCACAGGATGCGCAGGCCGCCCGGGAGCTCGACCTCGACGTGCGGCATGCTCTCGGCCCCGGCGGGGATGTCCATTCCGATACGGCGGTAGAACGCCAGTGACGCGCCCATGTCGGCGGTGACGATTCCGACCGCGCTGAATGCTGCTGTCATGCGGTCGACGCTAGACGAGGCGGCGGCCGCCGTCTTGAAGGTTTCGGACACCCGTGTCAGCGGGGGCGGACGCCGTCGATCACCGTGGCCACCAGGTCGTCGATCAGTTCCGGCGGAACGTCGGCGGGTGCCGCCGTTGGTGGGACGGTGGGCAGGGGCGGCAGCACCAGCTCATGGCAGGTGCCCACGAGCATCGTCGCCACGGCCTCGGGCCGGGCGCCGGCCGCGACGCGCCCCAGCCGCTGCTCGGAGCGCAGGTAGTCGGCGAGCACGGCGCGCAGGTCGGCGCCGCCCGCGCTGCCGCGGAGCAGCTCGGTGAAGCGCTCCAGCACCCGGGGGTGGGCGGCGGCGCCCGCGAAGGCGGGGAGCACGGCGGTGTGCACCGCGATCGCGTACCGCAGCAGCGCCCGCAGGTTGTCCTCGACGGTGCCGGTTCCGGCGGCGGGCACCTCGCCGACCGCGCGCGCCGCGTTGGCGGCATGGGCGTGCAGCGCCCGGGCGAGGAGCTCCTCCTTGTCGGCGAAGTGGTTGTAGAGGACGCCGGCGGCGACCCCGGCCTCCCGGGCGATGTCGCGCACGGTGAGACCCGCGGCGCCGCGCTCGGCGACCAGGCGCTCGGCGGTGGCCAGGAGGTGCTCGCGCAGGGTGGGTTCGCCCTCCTGGCCGCGCAGCGCGGCGGCTGTTCTGGGTGACATCACTGGGCATCGTAGTGCGAACCCGGCCCGAGGACTCCTTCGGGGAGTCCGAGCTCGAAGCCGTGTCCCGCGAGCTCGGTGAGGAACCCGACCGGCTCGACGGCCTGCTCGATGTGGTGCACGCCCGGCGCCAGGCCGGGCAGCCGACCGGCCGCCAGCGCGGCGGCCACCCCGCTCGCCCGGCTCTGCGACCGCCCGCTGAACCAGGCCGTGACCGGCCCCCGGGCGGCGGTCACCGCGAAGCCGTCGCCGCCCGCGTGCACCCGCAGCAGCGCCCGGCGCACCGCGGCGCGGACGCGGGGACGGCGCAGCAGCCGGGCGGCGACGGGCCGCCGCGCCGTCGCCAGGAGCGGGGTGAGCACGCGGGTGTCCAGGCACAGTGCGGTCTCGGCCGCGGGTGCCCCCAAGGTTTCGGGCAACGTGTACTGGTCGCTGAAGGGGAACCGGTAGGCGGTGCGCACGCCGTAGGGAGGCGGGAAGCGGAGCCGCGACGGGCCGCCGGCCTGCTCCATGCTGTCGAGGATCCAGTCGAGGGCCCCCGGGCCGTGGTGCTCTCCGGCGCCCACCAGCACGCCCATGCGGATCGGCCCGGCACCGCCGGCGTCGGTGGCGCTTCGCGCGAGCAGGTTGGTCACACCGGGAGCGAGGCCGACGCTGAGCACGGCGGTCGCGCCGCGTCGGCGCGCGAGCCCGTCGAGGGCGGCGACGGCGCGCAGCCGCGGAGCGGACGCGGAGACGTCCACGTATCCCATGCCGCGCTCCAGGCACGCGCGGGCGACGCGGCCGCCGTCCTGCTCGGTGCACATCACGACGGCATCGGCGCCGTCGAGCGCGCGGGTGGGCCCCTCGTCGCGGGTGATGTCCGCCGGCAGCGCGCGGACCCCGGGGAGGGTGTCCAACTCGGTTCGCGGCCGACGGCGACCACCTCGCCCGGGTACACGCGCCGCAGCGCCGCGCAGACCTCGCGGCCGACCGCGCCGGAACCGCCGATCACGGTGATCCGATCCATGGTGCCGTCCTTCTCTCGGTGGTGCGTCAGGGGCGGGTCGCGGTGGCGAGCCAGGCGGTGCCCCGCAGCCGGACCGCGCCCGATCGGGCGAAGGGGCGGAAGGCCTCCTCGGCGGCCTCGCGCGCGCGGTCGGCCGCCGCCGGTCCGAGGCCGCGGAGGATGTGCTGCACGGGGCCCCACCCGCACAGGAAGCCGGCCGCGTCGGCGGGGTCGGCGCCCCACACCTGTTCGGCGTCGACGGCGGTGATCTCCGTACCGCTGAAGCCGGCGCCGTGCAGGACCTCGCGGACCCGCTCGGGATCGGCGAAGGAGACCGCTGTATCGCCCACCCCTTCGGCGGCGCCGGGCGGCAGCACGGCCGACATCGCCGCGAAGACGCCGCCGAAGTCGCTCCCGCCCAGTCCGCGCATCGAGAGGAACGCCAGGCGTGCGCCGGGGCGCAGGGCGCGGGCGATGTTGGCGAAGGCGGCCGCGGGGTCGGCGAAGAACATCACGCCGAAGCGGCTGACAGCGGTGTCGAAGGCCGCGGCCGGGAACGGGGGCGACTGCGCGTCGCCCTGCTCGAACGCGGCGTTGGCGACGCCCTCGTCGGCGGCGAGTGCGCGGGCGCGGGCGAGCATGGGCGCGGACAGGTCGACGCCCAGGGCGTCGCCGCGGTGGGCGGCGCGGGCGGCGAGCCGGGTGGCGCCGCCGTTTCCGCAGCCGACGTCGAGCACGCGGTCGTCGGGCCCGATGGCCGCCGCCTCCAGCAGGTGTCCGTCAAAACCCCCGTTCACCGCCTCATAGCGCTCGTGGTGGTCCGCCCAGTGCCGGCCTTCGTAGCCGTTCCAGGCGCGGAACTGGTCGGTGTCGACGGCCTCGTGCATGGCGGCGCTCCTTGGCGTGGAATTAAAATGAACTGTTGTTCATGAACGTACGTTCATAATGAGCGCATCACGGTGCGCGCGTCAAGCCCGGGCCCGAGGGGCGGCTTCAGCGCACGAGAACGGCCCCGCGCCCGGGGCGGCCGGTCGTCGCGGCCGCCCCGGCGGCACGGGGCCGGTGCGAAGGAAGGTGCCGGATCAGTGCCCGCCGGTCGGCAGCTTGGGCGCGGCGCCGCGCGCCTTGCGGCCCGCGGTCTTGCCTGCCCGCGACGCCGACTTGCGCGCGTCGCGGGCCGCGTGCCGGACGTCGTGGACCACCTTGGGCGGCCGCCGCCGCGGCTCGGTCGCGGTCAGCACCAGGGCGCCGAGCAGCCCGATGTCCTTGACCGCGGAGTCGCGCCCGGCGGAGTCCCAGACCTTGCCCTGCGCCGCCGCGACCAGCGACGGGACGGCCTGCGCTGCGAGCACCAGGCTGGCCGCGCGCCTCCCCTTGCCGAGCAGCAGCATGGTTCCCGCGCCGACACCGGCCACGGCCTGGGCGCGCACCACGAGCGCCGGGTTGTCCGGGATCCACGGGCAGGAGGCGTGTACCCGGCTCACCACCGGTGCGAGCGCCTCGGCCCGCGGGTGCGGATCACGCAGCGTCTCCACCGAGTCGACGATGAACGGGGCTGCGAGCAGGCGTTGAAGCTGTTTGCGTAGGACTCCCATGTTGTCCCGTATACCCGGGAGCGCCCCGAGAACCCCATGAACTGACCGTTCGACTCCAATCCGGGGAGGGAGCGGAGAAGGCCGGGAGAGCGGGGCGGGAGCGGCCGGCGGCCGAGTTCGAGGTCGGATTCCCGCCAGCACCGGCCGAGCCGCGCGGCCAGGATTCCACGTATGGATCTCAACCTGAAGGACAAGGTCGTCGTCGTCACCGGAGCCAGCAAGGGCATCGGGCTCGCCATCACCCGGGAGCTCGCCGCCCAGAGCGCGCGGGTGGTCGCCGGCAGCCGCACTACCACGCCCGAGCTCGCCGAACTGAGCGAATCGGCCGGGGTGGCCGTCGTCAACGCCGACCTCGCGGCGGCGGACGGGCCCCGCCGCCTCGTCGAGGCGGCGGTGGAGCTGCACGGCGGCATCGACGTGCTGGTCAACAACGTCGGCGCGAGCGAGCCCGCCGACGGCATCACGGGAACCGGCGACGACGCCTGGCAGCGCATCTTCGACGTGAACCTGTTCTCGGTCGTGCGCGCGACGCGCGCGGCCGTTCCCGCGATGACCGGACGCGAGGGAGCCGCGATCGTCAACATCAGCTCGGTCAACGGGCGCCAGCCGGCACCGATGATCATGCACTACAGCGCCGCCAAGGCCGCGCTGACCAACCTCGGGCGCTCCCTGGCCGAGGAGCTGGCACCCAGCGGGATCCGGGTGAACACGGTCTCGCCCGGCCCGGTGCGCACACCCCTGTGGACGAACGAGGGGGACGGCTTCGCCAACGTCCTCGCCGAGCAGGCGGGCACCACGGTGGAGGACGTGATGGACCGGCTGCTGCCGGAGAGCATGGCCGTGTCGCTGGGCCGGGTGGGCGAGCCGCAGGAGGTCGCGGATCTCACCCTGTTCCTTGCGTCGCAGCGCGCGGCGGGCATCACCGGGGCCGACTACCGCATCGACGGCGGCCTGGTGAAGACCGCCTGAGGGCCTTCCGCCGCGGGCCGGACCGCCCTCCTCGCGCGGCCCGGCCCGCGGCTGTCGCCCATGCCGCGCCTCGGGGCGGGGCCCGCCGCGGACAGGCGGTGCCGGTCCGAGGGAGGTGGTCGGGAGGCAGGGGACCGGGGCGGGACGCGCAGCGGCGGCGCTCGCCCGCGGCCGCCGAAGAACCCGGGACCCGGCCAAGCTGGTCACGACGGATCGCTAGGGTCGAGGGCATGCGTGTACCCAGCGACCGAGAGATCCGCGATCTGCACGCGGAGCACGCCCCGACAAGCGAGGCCTTCGACCTTGTGCACACGCACTGCGCCATCGTCGCGGGCATTGCCGAGCAGCTGCTGTCCCGCCGCCCCCAGGCCGCCGATCCGGAACTCGTGCGCGCCGGCGGCCTGCTGCACGACATCGGGGTCTACCGCCTCTACGACCGCACGGGCAAGCTCGACTACGAGCGCTATGTGCGCCACGGTGTCCTCGGCCGCGACCTGCTCGCCGAACAGGGTTACCCCGACGCCCTGGGCCGGTTCTGCTCCTGCCACACGGGGATGGGCATCACGCGCGAGGACATCCGCGCGCAGGGCCTCCCCATCCCGCCCGGCGACTACGTCGCCGAGTCGGCCGAGGAGGAGCTCGTCATGTTCGCCGACAAGTTCCACTCCAAGGCCGGACCCCCGGTCCTCGTCTCGCCCGCTACCGTCGCCGCCCGCCTGAGCAGGTTCGGCGCGGAGAAGGAACTGCGGTTCAAGGCGCTGCTGGCCAAGTACGGCGAGCCCGACCTGCGCCCGTTCCACGAGGAGCACGGCCACGAGGTGGTCTAGCCGCTCCGGCGCGGGCGCCGTCAGCACGGGCCACCGAGCGCCGCCGTGGCTGATCTGGACCGGCGCCGGCCCTCGCACAACCCGCCGGATGGCCCGGCCGCGCCCGCGACGCCCGTCCGCGGCGTGCGGGGGCCCGGGGAGCCCGGGCGCCTACCCCTTCTTGCGTACGCCCACAGCCACCACGACGATGCCGAACACCAGGAAGATCAAGCCGGCCCAGATGAATACGGACAGCTCACCGAGTTCAAATCCCATGTTGCTCAGCGTGACCGCTTCGTAGGCCATCCGGCCGCTTCCGAGAAAGGCCACCATCCCGCACCCGATATAGAGCCATCGGGGAATCTCCATTCTGAGCCGCCTCTCTCGCACTGGTCACCCCGTCGACCGCCGCCGACGGCACCCGCGCCCACGCGAAGCCCTGTCCCCGCCCGTACGCCCGGGACAGTATGCAGCAGGAGGATCCGGCGAGCACGGCTCGAGCTGCCCTGCACCGTCTGGACGTACATACCGGGAAGCCTGGATCTCGCTCACGCGAGACTTGAGGCTCACAGGGTGCGGCAACCGGCGCCGGCCACAGCAGCCGGAACGTGTGGGTGGCCTGGCGACTTCCCGGGCGGAGGCACACGTGGCTGGACCTCGCCCGCTGGACGCCGCCGATCCGGGCAGCAAGCCGATCACCACGATTCCCAACGCGGCAGTGATGAGGGCTTGGTCGAGTGCCGCCGATGACCCGCACCAGGCTCGCGGCCAGTGATTGATGAACCCGCACGCCATCACCCCGACGGCCGCTGAGAGGGCCCACAGACCCCGCACACACGAATACGGGTGCCCACCTGGGTGGGCACCCGTTTTTCCGTCGGGGTGGCGGGATTTGAACCCACGACCTCTTCGTCCCGAACGAAGCGCGCTACCAAGCTGCGCTACACCCCGTTTGCGCCGTGGAACAGTCTAGCGGACGTGCGGGCGTGGTCGCACACGATCAAGGGCCTGGGCGGGGTGCGGTGGGCGGGTGGGGGTGGTGGGGCGAGGTGCCGGGGTACGGGGATCGGCAAACCTCTCTAGAGGAAACGGCCGGGAACGGCCTTCGGGGTTGTCGGGTGGGGGCGCCGGGCGCACTTTGGGGGTATGGGAGCCGAGAGCCGTGTCCCCGTTCCCGATCCCCTGTCCGCCGTCCCGATCCCGTGGTGGGTCCGCCTGTCACGGTGGCTCAACGGGTCGCGGGTGTGTTCGGTGGGCGACTGCATCGAGCTGACAGAGCCGACAGAGCGCCATTGCACCACGCACATCCGCACCTTCCGCTCACGACTCGGAGAGCACCGATGCGCCGCGCCCCGCTGTGTGCGGGCACGCGCGACCGGCGACCACCTGTGCCCGCAGCACCGCGAGGAGACGTCGACCGACCTCGGCTCCGCCGCGGAGCGGGGCGGGCAGTGGAACGCCGCCGTCATGCGGCCCGCCTCAGGGCGGGCCCGAGATCAGCGGCCGTTCCACGGGTGAGCAGGATGCCTCCCCTTCCTCTGCGGACGGGGCCGGGCCCCCTCTCCGGCAGCGGGGAGGAGGGGGAGGCGTCCGCTCGCATACGCCCGCCCGACGGGGACGATTCTGGGCGAGGAGACGCCGGGCGGACCCGCGGCGGACTGGCGGCCGAGCGGCTCTGCGGCCCGGCGAGCGGGAGTCCCGGTGCCCCGGCAGCCCGGTCGAACTGCGACCCGGCGAACCAAAGACCCGGTGTGCTCCGTCGAACCGGGGTCCCGGTACTCCGGCATCCCTGTGGCCCGGTGCCCCGGTGGCCCGGTCGTCTGCGGCCTGGTCGCCCTGCGGCCCGGCGGGCCGGAGTCCCCGTGCCACTGCGGGCCGGGTGCTTCTGCGGCACCGCGTTCCGTCGCCGGACGCTCTTCCCCAGCGCTCACCTGCTGTTTCCCGTGAAACCACGGCCAAGCCTGGCCAAGGCGGTACCCGATGCCACCCGATGCCCTGGCCGGCCTCGTGCGGCGCGGGTTCGGGACCGGGCGGCCGCCGTCAGACGAGTTTCTGCAGCTCCGCCTGGGCCTCCTGCGCCTCCGGAGCACCCAGGTCGGCGAAGAGCTTGGCGGCGCTTGCCAGGTAGGTCACCCGATCGTCGTGCGGCACCGCCTCGGGCAGCAGGCCGAGCCGCAGCAGCGCGCGCCCTTCGACGTGGCGCTCGCCCCGGGTGCGAGCCAGTTCCAGCGCCTGCTCCTGGATCCGCCGGGCTTCGGCCGCGTCGCCGTATTCGGCGTAGGCGCACCCCAGCTCGGAGAGGATCTCGGAGTCCGCGCTGTGCTGGCCGACCTCCTCGCCCAGTTGCAGGGCGGCCTTGTGCGACTCGATCGCCGCCTCGATGTCGCCGCTGCGGCGCTGGGCCACCGCCATACCGTTGCGGATGTAGAACTCGTCGCGCTGGGACCCGATGAGCTGAGCGAGCTTCAGCGCCTCGGAGAGGTAGGAGAACGCCTGGTCCAGGTTGCCCAGCTGGGAGTTGACCTCGCCCAGCACGCGCAGGACCTGGGCCGAGGTCTCGTACTGCCCCTCCTCGCTCTTGATCTTCAGCGCCGACTCGCAGAGCTCCAGAGCCTTCTCGTAGTCGCCCAGGACCTGGTACATCGCGCCCAGGTTGGCCCGCTGCACACCCTCAAGGGAGCGGTCGCCGGCGGCGACCGCGTACTCGAAGACCTTCCAGATGCAGGACAGGGCCTCGTGGAAGCGCCCCATCCGGTCGTAGACCATGCTCAGGCTGGAGTAGACCCGCGCCTTGCCGCGCTCGTCGTCGATGGTCTCCAGCAGCTCGCGGGCCTCGTTCAGCAGGTCCAGCGAGTGGCTGAAGCGGCCTGCCAGGCAGTGCGCGATGCCCAGGCCGATGAGGGTGGCCGCGCTGCCGCGCACGTTTCCGTTGGCCCGGCTGGCGGCGAGCGCCTTCTCCTGGGTCGACATCATCAGCTCGGTCTGGCCGTGGTTCGCGTAGTGCCGCCACAGCGAGTCGGCCAGCTGCCATGCCTGCTCGTCCAGCCCCACGCCCGCGTAGAAGTCGACGGCCGAGGCGAGGTTGTCCTGGTGCCGCTCGAACCACGCGGTGGCCTGGGCGTGGTCGGTCAGCGTGGTCTCGTACCTGGAGGAGCTGCTCCGGTCGATCTCGTAGTGGTGGCCGCGCGGCCCCATCATGTCGGCCGCCCGGTTGGCCATGTCGAGGTAGTGGTCGGCGAGGCGGCGCCGCGCCTCCTCGGCCTCCGCCGGGGAGAGGTCGGTGGCCGCCTTCTCGCGGGCGTAGGAGCCGAGCAGGTCGTGGAACCGGTACAGGTCGACGCTGGGCTCCTCGAACAGGCAGACGCTCACCAGTTCCTGGAGCAGGTCGTCGGCCTCGGGAGGGTCGCAGTCGAGCAGGGCGGCCGCGCCGTGCAGGTCGACGGTGCCGCCGATCATCACGCCCAGGATGAGGAACGCGCGGCGCTGCTCCTCATTGAGGCTCTGATAGGACAGCTCGAAGACGGCTTCGACGCTGTGGCCCTCGATCCGCAGCTCGCGGAACATCCGGTGGTGCTCGCTGAGCCGCTGCTTGACGTGCTCGAAGGTCCAGCGCGGTCGGCTGAGCATGCGGCCCGCCACGATGCGCAGCGCGAGCGGAAGCCCGCCGCACAGCCGCATCACCGCGCGCGCGGTCGGCTCCTCCTGGTCGACGCGGTCCTGCCCCAGAACGGTGGAGAACAGGCGCAGCGACGACTCCTCGGTGAGCATGCCCAGCGAGATGTACTGCGCTCCGCTCAACCCGGGCAGGTCCTGGCGCGAGGTGACGATGGTGAACGAGCCCGGAGCGGCAGCCAACAGGGGACTGATCTGCGCGAAGTTGGCGACGTTGTCCAGCACGATCAGCACCCGCCGGCCCGTCAGGCTCGCCCGCCACAGCGCGGCGCGCTCCTCGACGGACTCCGGGATCGCGTCCGGCTGCACGCCGATCGCGCGCAGGAGGCTGCCCAGCGCCGCGGCGGGGATGACGGGTTCGTGCTCGACCGTGTAGCCGTAGAGGTCGATGAAGAGCAGGCCGTCGGGGAACCGGTCGGCCAGCCGGTGCGCGCCGTGCACGGCCAGAGTCGTCTTGCCCGCACCTCCCAGACCGGTGACCACGGCGATCTCGGCCCGGTTCTCGTCGCGCGTCCCGAGCGCGAGCAGGCGGTCCAGGTCGTTCTCGCGGCCGGTGAAGTCGGGGATGTCGCGCGGGAGGTCGTTGCGTGAGACGAAGTCGCGCGGCCGCTGCTCATGAACCGGCGGCTGCTCCGCGGGAGCCGTTTCGCCGCCCGAAGGGGTGACGGCGCCGATAAGCCGCCCCACGTGGGACTCGGTGTCGCGCAGGATCTGCCCGTGCAGCTCCATGACCTCGGGGCTCGGGTCGACGCCGAGCTCCTCGGCCAAATACTCCCGGCACTCCTGGAAGACCGCGAGCGCGGACGCGCGCTGCCCGCTGCGGTACAGCGCCGCGATCAGGAAGTACTGGAGGCGCTCCCGCATCGGGTCCTCGCGCACCAGCGGCGTGACCCGGGTGACGATCTCGGTGTAGCGGTGCAGCGCGAACGCGCACTGCGCCCACGAGGTCCAGGCGCTCCAGTTCTCCTCGAGGAGCGGCCGGGCGACGGCGTTCCACAGGTGCTCGGAGCCGGTGCCGGAGAACGGCTGGCCGCGCCAGCACGCCAGCGCATCGTCCCAGAGCACGGCCTCCTCGGCGGGGTCGCCCGCGGCCTTGGCGCGTTCGACGAGAGCGCGGAAGCGGTGCAGGTCGACCCGGTCCGCCTCGACCGCCGCCATGTACCCGCCGGCGGTGGTCTTGATGACGTCGGGGAAGGAGCGGCGCAGGTGCGAGATCTGCACCTGGATCACGGAGCGGGCGGTTCGGGGCGGGTCGTCGTCCCACAGGTACTCGATCAGGCGATCGACGGTGACTTCCTTGCCGCGCTCCATCAGAAGCGTGCCCAGTACGCACCGCTGTCGCGGACCGCCGACGGAGAGCGACTCTCCGTCGTTCGACCACGCCGAAATGGGGCCGAGCACGCCAAAATTCACGAACAGCACTCTAGCAAGGCGGTTCGCGCCGCACCGGGTGAAGTAACAGCGCTGTGGACGCCGTGCTCCCCTCCCCGCAGCACGGCGTCCACAGCGGCACGCGGGGCCGCATCAGCGGCCCTCGGGGATCGTCGCCCCTACTTGTCGGACTCCTTCTCGGGAGTCTCCGCCTCCTTCTCGGAAGGCGCGCTCTCGGGCGCGGTCTGGTCCTCCTGCTCGGGGTCGGGCTCGGAGAACGGCTCGATCCGGGCGGCGATGGCGGCGAACTCCGCGTCGATCGGCGCGGTAGGGGCGAGCACTGCTTGGCTCATCGGTGATCCTCGATTTCTGCAGGGTGTCGCATGGAAACGGACCGAAGGGGGGCTAGGGCCAGTCAACCACCGGTGCGTCGTCGTCGACCGGCTGGTCGTCGTCCTCCTCGAACGTCTCGTAGTCCGGTTCGGAGAAGGGATCGACCCTGGCGACGATGGCCGCGAACTCCGCCTCGACGCCGTAGGCGCCGGCGAGCAGGGGCGAAGTCATGGGGACTCCTTCGGTCTCATGGAACGTCAAGGAGGTCAGGAGCAGGCCTTTCCCCGCGATCGAGGTGTCGGCCCGAAGCGGTCCGGGGGCCGGTCCCGCGGCCTGCGGCGGCCGCGGGCGGCATCCGCCTGCCCCGGATCCAACGCGGCCGGCGCCCGCAGGCCGTCCTCCTGCGGGTGCCGGTCCGGCTGAACGTGGTTCCAGCCTAAAAAGAGGGTCTTGCGGACCGCTTTCAGTTCTCTTTCGGCTGGCGGAAGCCCTTCTGGACGGGCCGCGCGCCTTACCCGGCCGATCGGTTCCCGACACGCGGGAATCTGTCCTCATCAGGCCGCGAAAGGGCACGAAGGGGGCGGTTCCCTCTACACTTCCTGCTCGTGGCACACCACGCTCCCGACACCGAGGATGTATCGAGCGGCCTCCTTCCCCAGAGCACGCTCTGGCGGGTGGTCATCCTGCTCGTGGCCGCCGTCGTCCTGGCGGCGGCGACCCTTGTGCTCTGGGCGACCGGCGGCCTGGCTCGGGCGGACGCCACACCCGAGGCCGAGCCGGGCACCGAGGTGCGTACCGCGATGTACACCCTGACCCCGCAGAAGGCCGAGTTCGTCAAGGACGACGCCGGCCTCACCGCACTGCAGGTGCGCGCCGAACTGGTCTCCAACGACACCAAGCCCATCCAGGTCAGCCAGCTGGGCCACGTGATCGAGGTCGACTTCCCCTCGGACGGGATCGACGCGTCCGCGCTCAGCGTCGCCTACGTCCGCCACCCCGGGGGCCTGGTCTTCGAGATCCAGCCGAAGATGCGCGAGAAGGTGGTCATGACCTGGTCGCTGCGCAAGGCCGAGCAGGACGACAAGGACCAGGAACAGCAGGAGCAGTCCGACAACCCGCTGGCCGGCCTGGGCGGCCCCGGAAGCTCCGAGCCCTTCGACCTCGACGATCTGATGAAGACCCCCGAGGACGTGGCACCGCTCGCCGAGAAGCAGGACGAGGTGACTCTGACCTTCAACGAGACCGAGTTCTCCCCGGGCTTCACCGACCAGTCCAAGACCTGGAAGGCCACCGACGACGTCGCGGCCGAGGTCACCTTCCCGCTCGGACAGGGGTGAGGCGCGCGTGGCCTCCTCCTTCACCCGCAGCGCGGTCGCGACCTTCGCCACCCTGACGCTGCTCGCCCTGATCGTCGCGGCCCAGTCGCTGGTGCCCGACGAGACGCTGGCGACCGAGCCCATCGCCTCCTCGGGCGATATCGGCGAGCCCGTCGACGCCGGCCAGTTCTCCATCACGGTGCAGGAGGTCCGGTTCGCCGAGACCGTGGCCGACAAGGACGGGTTCGGCACCTCCGGGCCGATCGAGGCGAACGGCGTGTGGCTGGTGGCCGGCGTCCGGATCACCTCCGCCTCGGCTCCGCTGACCAACGTCGACGCCGAACTCGTGATGGACGACGGCTACGTCTACTCCGCCAACGGGTGGCTGAGCAACGGCCTCTCGGGCGGCCTCGGCACCACGCTGGAGGCGGGGATCCCCGTCGCCGGCATGCTGGTGTTCGAGGTGCCCGAGGACCGGATCTCGGCACCCGTTCTCCAGGTGAACGCCCGCGAGTCGATCGACGACCGGCTCAGCGCCCGCGCCGACATCGACCTGGGGCTGAGCGGAACCGAGCTCGACGAGCGCCTCTCCCAGCCGGAGGAGCGCATCGACGTTCCCGCCCCCGCCAAGACGTCGTAGGAAGCGCCGCCAATGCACCCCGACGACCCCCGCCGCGGCGAGCGGCCCCACGACCAGCAGCCCCCCGCCGAGCAGCGGCGGTCCACACCGCCCGAGGGGCAGCCGCAGCACCCCTCCGGCGGGCAGCCTCCGCCCGCGGAGCGCCGGCCCCCGGACTCCGGGGCGGAGGGCCGCCCCGCACCGCCGCCTCCGCCGCCTCCGGGGAACCGTCCGCCTGCCGGACCGCCCGGGCAGCAAGGCGGCCGCCCCGCACCTCCTCCTCCGCCGCCCGGGGGCAACGGTCCCCACCCCGGTCGTCCCGGACCTCACCCGCAGCCCGGCGGGCCCGCTCCCCAGGGGGGACAGCCTCCGCAGGCTCCCCGAGGACCGCAGGGGCCGCCGCCGAGCCCGCCTCCCCAGCCGGGGCCGCAGCACCGGCAGGGTCCGCAGCCGCAGCCGGGTCCCCACCCGCCCCAGGGCCGACCGGGACAGCAGGGCCACCTGGCTCCGCCACCGCCCGGCGGCCCGCGGGCCGGTCCCCCTCCGCCGCCCGGCGGCCCCCACGGCGGCCGACCGGTCGGTCCGCCCGGCCCGCCCGGACCACACGGTCCCCAAGGCCCAGGCCCGCAAGGCCCCTACGGGCCTCCTCCGCCTCCGGGCACACCTGCCTTCGCACCGCCGCCCGGCGGACACCCGGCCCAGGCGCATCCGCCGCACCCCGCGCAGCCCGTACCGCCGGGAAGCGGGCGCGCCCGGCGGGCGCTCCCCTTCTGGAAGCGCGCCCACCTGCCGTCCATCGCCGTGCTGGCGGTGGCGCTGCCGGTGGCTCTCGGCGTGCCCTGGTGGATGGAGCGCGAGGCGATGCTCGACCAGGGCGCGATATCGCCGGAGCCGATCGCGGTCGCGGGCACCGAGGACCCCGCCGAGCTGGTGGGCAGCCGATGGGAGCTGCGGGGCACGCTCGTCGACGAACTGGAGGGGGCCGCGCCGCCGCCCGAGGGCACCCACCTCGTCGACGCCGTGTTCAAGCTGACTCCCGGCGAGGGCAAGGCCCGCAAGCGCCTCGCGAACTGCGAGTTCCGCGCAGTCGACGACCAGGGGCGCTGGTGGCAGCCGACCTCCAGCTACTCCATGCGGCCCGGCCTGGAGGGCACGGTCTCCGTCCTCTACGGCTGCACCGACGAGAACAGCAAGCCGCTGCCGGCAGGCGAGGAAGCGGGCGTTGTGGTCAGCTTCGTCGTGCCCGAGGACGCCGTCGACTCACTCGCCTTCGAGGTCGCCGTGCCCACCGCCGGTGGCGGTCAGGACCCCGCGCCCCGGGCGATGCGCTTCGAGCAGGAGGAGTAGTGCCGGCACGCCGGCCCCCGCGTCCAGCGAGCCGCAGGCCGAGCGGGTGTGGCGGCGCTCAGGCGTGCACACGCCCGGCGGCGCGGGCGCGGCGGCCGGTGCTGGCGGCGCTCAGGCTGCGCAGGGTGACCTCGAACGTCGCCGCCAGCAGGCACACGCGCATCAGCTCGTGCAGCGCGTCCACCATGAAGCTGACGGGCGTCAGCCACGGCCACCACCAGCCGAGGAAGTCGTGCGGACCGACCGCGACGTAGACGCCGCGCTCCAGCCAGGCGAAGGCGACCTCCATCAGCACGTAGTAGAGGCAGAAACCCAGGTAGAACACCGGGCTGGCGCGCAGGATGAAGCGGAAGGCGTTGATGAACGGCGTCCACCGGTCCTGCGCGCTGCGCCGCATGAGCCGGCCCATCTGGCGCAGGACGCTGTTGCTCGGCGATGTCAGCGCGTCCTCGATCTTGGCGGCGCGGGTGCCCTTGCGGAACAGCGCGTCGTGGCGGTCCATCTCCGCGCCGAAGATGACCGCTGCGATGGTCAGCCACAGCAGCGGTTCGAAGAGGCCGTCGCGCAGGTGCAGCATCAGCTGCCCGATCAGGTCGAGCGCGGCCAGATAGCCCTGTTCGATCGGCAGCGACGTGGCACTGCCGAGGCTGCGCACGAACTCCAGAATGCCGTTCTCGAACGCGTGCCAGGCCTGGCGCTGGGCGGCCCAGGTCTTGATGTTGCCGTAGACCTGCATGATCGAGAACAGGCCGAAGGACATCCAGTTGGCCTCGAACAGCGCCGTGAACAGGCCCAGGATCTTGCTGTCGGTGCGTGCGTAGAGCCGGTCGCACAGCACCCGCAGCAGGAACGACACCAGCGCGACGGCCAGCGGAAGGCCGAGTGCGTTGATGTCGTTGCCCTCGACGAACCCGGTGAGGCCGCGCTGGTTGATCAGTTCCACGTTGTACTGGCGGAACTCCTCGGCGAAGCGGCCCCAGGCGTTGTAGAAGATGAGGAACGGCAGGATCGCCCCCGCCACCGCGTCGACCCAGCGCCGCTCGCCTTCGGAGACCCCGCCGGAGCGCGGGGAGGCCGGGGAGAACAGCTCGCGGTCGACGGTGGGCAGGCCCGGCCGCAGCATGTGGAACATCACGATGGTGACGGTCAGCTGCGTCAGCACGACCAGGGTCATGCCGATCAGGCCCACGTTCTGGTCGAAGGCCGACAGCCGGACGACGCCGCGCATCATCATGTCGTGCAGGAACGTGCCGATGACATAGACGCACAGCAGCGGCGCCCAGTACCGCCTCGCCAGGTCGAGGGTGTACAGGGGGAGCCGTGAAACCGAGGCCGTCGCCTTCGCCGTGCTGCTCATCGCGCGCAAATCCTAGCGGGCGGGGCATACGCGGTGGGCATTGGCACTGGCCGGAGTCGGCCGCAGTGGGCAAGGTGGAGGGGTCGAGACCGCCCCGTCGATCGGGGCGGGAGAAGGAGGTGGGATGAGCGACGGCGACGGCTGGGTGACCCTTCCCGACGGTTCGCGGCGCTGGGGACGCTTCGGCAGCGCCGGGCTGCTGCTCCGCGCGCCCGGGCAGCGCGGCGGACCCGGCGGCCGGGTGCTGATGCAGCACCGCGCGGTGGGCAGCCACCAGGGCGGCACCTGGGGTGTGCCCGGCGGGGCGCGCAACAGCGACGAGAGCCCTCTGCAGGCCGCGCTCCGGGAGTTCGGCGAGGAGGTCGCCGGCGACCCCGGCACGTTCGAGCTGATCGGAGTGCACCGCCAGGAGCACACGGTCTGGCGCTACGACACAGTGCTGGCGCGCACCGTGTACGGCGGGCGGCTCGAAGCGGCCAACTGGGAGAGCGACGAGGTGCGGTGGGTCGGTGTCGGCGAGGTGGCCGAACTGCGGCTGCTGCCGGCCTTCGGCCGCACCTGGCCCCTCCTGCGCGAGGCGCTGGGCCGGCGGCTCTCCCTGCACGTCGACGCCGCGACAGTGCTGCCCGAGGAGAGCCCGGAGGCGCTGGAGCGGCTGCGCGACGACCTGGCCGGGCTGGCCGCCGCGGGCGTGGCCGCCGCGGCGCTGCCCGACGGGCTCGCCGAATCCGGCCTGCACCTGTGGTTCCCGAAGGTCAGACTGCTGGTCGGGGCGGACGCCCCGGCCCCCGCCCCCGCGCCCGGCGTCGAGGTGGTGCGGGCGCGCCCCGGCGCGTCGGGCGGCTCGGCCGACCGGGAAGACGCGGACGGTGTGCGCACCGACACCGTCCTGGTCACCGGTCGCGGCGGCGGCCCCGAGCGCGGCGGCGCCTCCACCGTCCCTCCGGAGTGGCTGGCGGACGCGGGTCTGCTGTCGAGCACCGCCGAGGGAGTGCGCGGCGCGGTTGAAGGCTGACGAGCCGGGGCGGCCGTGTGGTGAGCGGGCGCGGGCACTTCCGCCGCGCGCCGCTCGTTCATCGGGCAGAAGCCGCCCACAGGGCTGTGGAAAAGTCCACGGACCCGGGACGGCAGGTGCCAGAGTGCTCCGTCAGGGGTAAGTCAGGGGTGTGCCCTGATGCATCTCCGCCGCCGGGCGGGCATCCTGGGTGGACAGGCTGGGCACAGGCTTCCAACCAGCCGGAACAAAGGAGCTGACATGACGCTGGAGCGCGGAAACTCGCTTATGCCCGTGCACGCGGCGACGCTTATGTGGCCCACCGGTATCGCGACGGGGGCGGGTGTGGTGGCCGGAGGCCTGTCCTTCCTCACGGCGCTGCCCGCCATCACCATCGCCGGCCCGATCGGGACCGCGATCTTCTTCTTCGCACTCGTCGGCGGGGGCGTCGCACTCCTCGGCAGCAAGGGCGACCGCCGGGCGCGCCGCTGGGCGGGCCAGTACCCCTGGCGGTTCGCCGCCGGCCCGGCCGCGCTGGCCGGTGTGGGCGTCGCCGCCACCTCGCTGCTGAGCGCGGGCTTCTTCGGCGCGATCTTCGCGGGCCTTGGAGCGGCAGCGGTGATCTGGGTCATCCTCGGTATCGTCGGCATGGTGGCGGGGAACAAGTCGACCTGATCCACTTGTTGCACCGGTCTATGGCAGAACAATCCACGGGGAACGACCAAGCGCTCTATGTCGACTGAAGCTCGTCAGAAGATGATCGAGCGGGTCCGCGGGCTCCTCCGGATGGCGGAGGACCCCGCGGTCACCGATTCCGAGAGCCAGGCGTTCACCGCCAAAGCGGCCGAGCTGATGACCCGGCACGCCATCGCCGAGGCCGAGGCGCGCGCCGAGCGGGGCGAGTCTCCCGAGTCGGTCACCCGGTTCGACTTCCCGGTCTCCGGCGTGGGCGGGCACGGCAAGGCGCGTGTCAAGGCCCTGGCCGGTATCGCCGCCGCCTACGGGTGCCAGTCGGCGGTGCGCGGCAACACTTCGGCCAACACCGAGCGCACGCTGATCATCGTCGGCACCGCGAGCGCCCTCGACGCGCTGCGGGTCCTGCTGCCCTCCATCACCATGCAGATGGAGGCCTCGGCCCGCTTCACGGCGCGCGAGCACATCGCCAACCTGCGCGAGCTGCGCAACTACGACCGCTCCACCCTGTCCACCGAGCGCAGCCGCTTCTACCGGTCCTTCGTTCGCGCCTACGGCTACGCGGTGGCCGAGCGGATCAAGGAGTTCCGCGCCCGGCTGCGCCAGGAGCGCGAGGACGAGGGCACCTCGGAGTCGGCATCGGGCGAGTCCGGCGAGCAGGAGGCCGCCTCCTCCCGCGGGGCCGAAGTCGTGCTGCGCACGGACGTCGACCGGGTGCGCGAGGACTTCCAGCGGCGCTTCCCGCAGCTCAAGCCCACGCGGCCGGAGCGCACCCACCACCGGGCCGGCTACCGCGCCGGGTACGTGCGCGGCCGCCGCGCCGAACTCGGTATCGGCACTTCGGTCGGCCAGGGCGGAACCTCGGCTCTGTCCGAAAGGGAGTAAGCGGACGCCTCCGCCCTATCCACATGTCTTCCCCCATTGGGGGAGTCTTGTGGATAACTCTGTGGGTAACTCGGGGAAATCCGACGGGATTCGCCGAGCGGCCAAAAACGCCTGTGGATAAACCATGCGGGCCCAACTTCTCCGTTCCTCTCGGCGGTTGACCGCGGGATGTCCAGCCGTGGCCTTCCGTTCACTTCCGGACTCCGCTCCTGCTCGCCGCCCTCCCGGCGCGCGTCCGTAATCGGTGTCCCGGTTGCGTCACATTCGTCCAAGACCGGCGCCCGGCTGCGGGCTAGCGTCGAAAGCGTCCGTTCGGATGAGACCCACTTCGGTGGGACGAAGGATGTGAGAGGCCATGACCGCAGAAGTGGACACACTCGTCTGCTACTTGTGCGTGGACGGCGCCGATGCGGCGATCTCCTTCTACCGCCGCGCGTTCGGCGCCGTCGAGGACGAGCGCTGGACGGGTGGGGACGGCCGCGTCGGCCACGCCCGAATCACCGTCGAAGGCGCGCCGGTCTATCTCGCCGACGAACACCCCGAGCTCGGTCTCCGCGGCCCGCGTGCCGCCGGCGGCACCCCGGTGAGCCTCATGCTCACCGTCGCCGACGCCGACGCCGTGTTCGAGGCGGCGCTCGCCGCCGGTGCGACCGCCGAGCGTCCGGTGGCCGACCAGCCCTACGGCATGCGCACGGGATGGCTGCGCGACCCGTTCGGCCACCGGTGGGGGATCAGCTCCCGCGTGGCCGAGGTGTCCGGCGAGGAACTGCGCAAGCGCGTCGGCGACTCCTACACCATCACCTGAGCCGCCGGTTCCCGGCATCCGCGGCGCCGCGTGCGGGCGCCGCGGCCTCCGAAGCGGCGACCGCCTCGGCTGCGGGGGGTGACGTAGGACACGCTTTTGGGGAAGAGTGAAGTAGCACACTCCAGTGTCCGACGAGGGAGTTCACCGGGATGACCGCAGCCACGCTCCTGAGGCCGTTCCAGCGCTACAAGACGGCCCTGCTGCTCACGTACCACGACGACGGCGTCAGGCCGCAGAGCACACCGGTCCGCGTCGTGGTCGAGGACGGCCGCGTCCTCTTCCGCACGTGGGAGGAGTCGGGCGGGGCGCGGCGGCTCGCCCGCAACGCCGGCGCCGACCTGCAGCCGGCCACGTTCAACGGCAAGCCCCGCGGAGGCGCCGTGCGCGGCGAGGTGCGCCCCCTGGACGGCGACGAGGCCAAGCGCGCCTCACTGCTGCTGGCACGGCGCCACCCGATGCTGCAGGGCTGGGCCGTGCCCATGACGAACAAACTGCTGAAGTACCGCACCCGGCACTACGAGTTCGTCCCGCTGGACCTCAACCACGACATCGAGAACATGGAGGGCTGCCCCGACTGAGCGGCCCTCCCTGACGTGCGCCGCCGGGCCGCGGGCTCCTCCCGCGGCCCGGCGAGGTGGCCGTCCGCGGCCGGCCCCGCCCGTGCTCCCGCGAGGGCGGCCGGACGCCGCGTGCGCCGTCAGGACACCCGAAGCGGCATGACCAGGTAGCGGAACTCGGGGGGCTGCGCGTCGTCGCCGGGGACGTCGGAGAGGACGACGGGCTTGGTGGGCTGGGTGAAGTCGATGTGGACGGAGTCGGAGTGCACCGCGCCGAGGCCGTCGAGGAAGTAGTCGGGGGTGAACGCCACCCGGATGGGATCGCCGCTCAGCTCCGCGTCGAGCCGTTCGGCGGCCTGGGCGTCGTCGCCGGATCCGGCCTCCAGCACGACCTCGCCCTCGCTGAACGACAGCCGCAGCGGGGTGTTGCGGTCGGCCACCAGCGCGACGCGCTTGACCGCCTCGATCAGCGGCGCGGTGGCGAGCTTCGCCCGGGCGCCGGACTCCTGCGGGAACCGGGACTCGTACTTGACGAAGTCGCTGTCGATCAGGCGGGTGGTGGTGCGCCGCCCGTTGTTCTCGAAGCCGATCATCCCCTCGCCTCCGGCTCCGCCGGCGGCCGCCGACAGCGCGAGGTCGATGCCGGTGCCGCCGGCCAGCGAGCGGGCGATCTCGTGCAGCGTGCGGGCGGGCACCAGAGCCGAGGTCTCCAACCCGGCGGCCTGCGGCTTCCACCACAGCTCGCGCACGGCGATGCGGTAGCGGTCGGTCGCGGCCAAAGTCAGCGCGTCGCCGGAGAAGGCGAGGTTCACGCCGGTGAGCATCGGCAGGGTGTCGTCGCGGCTGGCGGCCGGGCCGACCTGGCGCACCGCGGCGGCGAAGGAGTCGGCGCTGAGCGAGCCGCTGACCTCGGGCATCGCCGGCAGCGCGGGATAGTCCTCGATCGGCAGGGTGAGCAGGGTGAAGCGCGCGCTGCCGCAGGTGACGAGCACGCGGGCGCCATCGGCGTGCAGCTCGACCGGGGCGTCGGGGAGGTTGCGCGCGATCTCGCCGAGCAGCCGCCCCGAGACGAGGACGGCGCCGGGGTCCTCGACCGAGACCTCGACCTCGGCCCGCGCGGAGACCTCGTAGTCGAAGCTGGACAGCCGCAGCGCGGAGGAGCCGGCCGCGGTCTCCAGGCGCATGCCCGCCAGCACCGGCATGGAGGGGCGCGTGGGCAGTGCGCGGGCGGTCCACGCCACCGCGTCGGCGAACGAATCCCGGTCGGCTCGGAATCTCACGCTGTCCCCACCTCCGTGTAGACGGTCCGTTCCCGGGCGCCGCGCCGGCGGGCCCTGCCGCCGAGCCGCACCGCGCCTGCGCGCGGGGGAGGGCGCAGGCGCCGGGGCCGCTCCCGGACGGCGTCCGGACGTCGCCGACCGGGTGGCCGGCTCGGCCACCGTATCCGTCGGCTGCGACATTCCCGGAGCACGCGCTGCCGCGAACCCGGCCGCGGCCGGCGCGGGGACCCGCGCCGGCGGATCGGGGTCAGCGCCGGCTCGGCTTCAGGGTCCAGGTGACGGTCATGGCGCCGGTGGCCGTTCCGTCCGCGGTGCGCAGCTCGACCTCGACCGCGAACTCCGGCCGACCGCCCGATTCGAGCTCGGCCTCGATCTCCTCGCGGGGCCGGTCCAGGTGCGCCTCGGCGACCACGTCGCCCATCGCGAGCTTGCGGTAGTGGATCTCGGCCTTGACCGCCAGCGGCACGGCGCGGTCGAGCAGGTGGCCGAAGGCGCCGGTGACGATCGCCCCGGACGCCGACTCGCCCAGCGTGAACATCGCTCCCGCGTGCGGCCCGCCGACATGGTTGTGGTTGGCCTCGGTGTCGGGCAGGCGCATGGAGATGCGGTGGTAGTCGACCTCGAGGAACTCCACGCCCAGCGTGCGGGCGAAGGGCACCGCCGCCAGAAAGCCGGACTTGACCATCTCGGCGGTCTCTTCGTTCATGATTGCCATGACCCAGATATTACTCGCCGGTAACCCGCACGTGTGCGGGGAGACCGGGGTCTCCCGTCCGACGCTCGCTCCGCGCCGGTCGGCCGCCTATTCTGGCCACGCCCGATCAGGTTCGTGATCAGCGCAGAATCGAGGTTCCGCATGCTCCTGGCCGCCGAGGAGACTCCGGCGTTCCTCTCACCAGTGGTGCTGCTGCTGTGTGCGGCCGCCGTGATCGGCTACCTCAGCCTGCGCGTACGCGTCGTCCCCATCGTCGGGTTCCTGCTGGCCGGGGTGGCGATCGGCCCTCACCAGCTGGGGCTCGTGCCCACCACGGAGACCGTCGAGGCGGCGGCCGAGATCGGCGTCATCCTGCTGCTGTTCACCATCGGCATCGAGTTCTCGCTCGGCCGGCTCGCCTCGATCAAACGCTACGTGCTGGTGGGCGGCGGGCTGCAGGCCCTGCTGACGATCGCGGTGGTGGCGGGCCTGGTGATCGCGTTCGGGGCGGGCTGGCGCGCCGGCGTGTTCACCGGTTTCCTCGTCGCGCTGTCCTCCACCGCCATCGTCCTCAAGGTGCTGGCCGCGGCCGGGCGCACCACCGGGCCGCTCGGGCAGGCCTCGATCGCCACGCTGATCTTCCAGGACCTGGCCGTGGTGCTGATGGTGCTGCTCATCCCCCTGCTGGGCGGATCGGGCGAGGGACCGCTGGAGATCGCCCGCGCGCTGGGCACCGCCGCCGCCGTGCTGGTCGTGGTCCTGGTCATCGCCCGCAAGGTCATGCCCCCGCTGCTGGAGCGCGTGGCGCGCGCCTGCTCGCCCGAGGTCTTCCTGCTGACCGTGGTCGCCATCGGTCTGGGCACCGCCTACCTGACCTCGCTGGCCGGGGTCAGCGTCGCGCTGGGCGCGTTCCTGGCCGGACTGGTGGTCAGCGAGTCGCGGCACAGCGCGCACGCCCTGGGCGAGGTGCTGCCGCTGCAGATCCTCTTCAGCGCCACGTTCTTCGTCTCCATCGGCATGCTGCTGGACCTGAGCGTGCTGCTGGAGCTGTGGTGGCTGGTGCTGCTGCTGGCCGTCGCCGTCGTGGCGGTCAAGGCGGCCACCGGCGCGCTGGCGCTGTCGGTGCTGGGCGTGGGCGCCTCCACGGCCGTTGCGGGCGGGCTGCTCCTCGCCCAGATCGGCGAGTTCTCCTTCGTCCTCCAGCGCTCGGGCGCGGAGGCGGGGCTGGCACCGGCCGGGTTGGGCGCCGACGGCGAGCAGGTGCTCATCGCGGTCACGGTGCTGCTGATGACCCTGACACCGGCGCTGGCCGCACTCGGCGACCGCCTCGGCCGATGGGCGGGCGGACGCCGCCGGCCGCGTACCGCGGTGCCCGGGGCGGGCGCCGACCGCGGCCGGGGGGACGGCGGCGGGGACGCGCCGCCCGACGCGCCGGTGCTGATATCGGGCTGGGGTCCGGTGGCCGCCGAGCTCGCCGCCGCCGTGCGCGCCCGCGGCATCCCCGTGGCCGTCACGACGCTGGGGCCCGACCTCGCGGCGGCGGCCGAGGCCGAGGGCTACACCGTGGTCCGCGGCGACCCGCTGCGCCACAACGTCCTCGAAGAGGCGGGCCTGTTCTCGGCCCGCGCGGTCGTCATCGCGGAGAACACCACCGAGGAGAGCGCCCGGATCGCCGCCGTCATCGGCCAGCTCGCACCGGACGCGCCGATCGTGGTGCGGCCGGTCGACTCCCCCGAGCCCGACGTCCTCGCCCCGTCGGGGGCGCGCCGCATCGTCGACACCTCGCGCGCCGTCGCCGCCGACCTGGCCGGGACCCTGCTGGACGAGTTGGGCATCGCCGCACCGCCGACCGGCGACTACCCCGATCCCAATACCCTGTTCGACTTCGCGGCCGACCCCCAGGCCTGCCCGCACGCCTCGCGGATCCGCCCCGTGCTGCCCAGCACGGCCGGGTGCGCCGACTGCCTGCTCGCGGGCGGCAACGACTGGGTGCACCTGCGCATCTGCCTCGGCTGCGGCCACGTTGGCTGCTGCGACTCCTCGCCCAACCGCCACGCGTCGGCGCACGCGACCGCGTCCGACCACCCCCTCGCCGCCGCGGCCGAGGACGGGGAGGACTGGGCGTGGTGCTACCTGGACGGCACGCTGATCGCACGCGAGGAGTAGGCCCTCTCCCGGCGGGACCGGTGCGGCCGCCCGTGCTCCCGCTTCGAGCGTTCGGTCGCCAGTGCCCAGATCGCGAGGAGGACGAGGGCGCAGCCGCCGAGCTGCGTGGCGGTCGGCCGCTCGCCGAGGAACACGGTGCCCAGCGCCACCGCCAGCACCGGCTGGATCACCAGCAGCGCCGCACCGGTGCCCGGTGCGAGCCTGGGCAGGGCGGAACCGATCAGCAGCCACGACAGCACCTGCCCCAGCAGGGCGAGGGCCGCCAGCCAGCCCCACGAGGCGAGCGGCAGCACCAGGTCGACGCCGGTCCAGGCGCCGCCGAGGGCGGCCGCCGCAACGGCGGCGGACAGCGTCGAGACGAAGACGGGCGCGGCGCTGTGGCCGGTCCCGCCCGCCGACCGGGTCAGGAACAGGTACCCGGCGTAGGCGACACCCGCGGCGACACCGCAGAGCGCGCCGGAGACGGGGGAGCCGCCCGGCGCGGCGTCGCCCGCCGCCCCGCTGGCGAAGGCCACTCCGGCCAGCATGGCCGGCGCCGCCAGGGCGAAGCGGGCGGAGGGGCGCACCCCGCTGAAGGCCCACGCCAGCACGGGGAAGACGACCACCTGCACGTTGATCAGCACGGTGGCGATGGAGGCGCCGACGTCGTCGATGCTGCGCGCCCAGAACACGTAGTCCACGCCGAGCAGCAGACCGGCGGCGGCGTCGGCGGCGACGAGCCGGGCCGGGCGGGGCCCGCGTGCGCGGTACTCCGCCGCCGCGAGCGGCAGCAGGGCGACCAGCGCCAGCGCGCAGCGCAGGAACGCCGTCGTCCCGGGGCCCGCACCCGCGAGCTTCGCGAACGCGGCCGAGGTCGAGTTGGCGGCCGCGCCGGACACCGCCGCGACCACCGGGTGGAGGCGGTCGAGCGGTCCGGCGGGCCGACCGGAGCCCGGCGCGGCGGCGGAGTCGGCGGCCGCGTGGCGTGCGGTCCGCGCATGCGCCACCGCAGCCGCCGCCGGACGCGCACCGGGGGCCGTCGGATCGTCGTACCTCTCCATGCCGCCTACTGTGCCGGGAGCGAGCGCGAAGCAAAAGCGATCATTTCTACCAGTAACCCGGTAGCATCACTTACGTGTTCAATCTGGAGCGGTTGCGGGTCCTGAACGCGGTCGCCGTACACGGGTCGGTCGCGCAGGGCGCGCAAGCGCTGCACATCACCCCGTCCGGCGTCTCGCAGCATCTGAACAAGCTGGAGCGCGAGACCGGCCACCGGTTGCTGGAGCCCGACGGGCGGGGCGTCCGCCTCACGCACGCGGGCCGCGTGCTGGCCGAGCACGCCGCCAGGGTCGTGGCCCAGACCGGCGCGGCGGAGAACGACCTCGCCGACCTCCGGGCAGAGACGCTCGGGCCGCTGCGCATCGGCAGCGTCGGCAGCGCGGTGCGCACCCTGCTTCCCCGCGCGCTGGCCGAGCTGGCCGGTGCCCATCCGCGGCTCATCCCCTCGGTGCGCGACGGCGAGGTCATCGACATGATGCCGATGCTGCTGCGCGGCGAACTCGACCTGCTGCTGGTGGAGAGCTGGGCCAACCGCCCGGTCTTCCTACCGCCCGGCCTGTCTGTGCGGCCCCTCGTCGACGAGGAGGTCAGCGCGGCCCTGTCGGACCGCCACCCGCTGGCCGGGCGCGAGCGGATCGGCCTGGCCGAGCTGGAGGGCACCCCGTTCGCGAGCTGCTCGCCGGGCACCGAGCAGCATGAGGCCCTGGTGCAGGCGCTGCGAGGGCGGGGTGTGGAGCCGGATGTGCGCTATCTGCTCGACGAGGTGCCGACCCAGTTGGCGCTGGTGGCCGCGGACCTGGCCGCGGCGCTCGTCCCGGAGATGGCGCAGTGGCCGGCCCCGCCCGGCGTCCGCTTCGTGCCGCTGGACTCGCCGCTGCGGCGCGAGATCGCGGCGGTGTGGCGGGCCGAGTACGAGAGCCCGCCGATCCGCGCCTGCCTGGCCGCCCTGTGCCGTGGCCTGGATGACGGCGGGGAGCACGGCGGGACCGGCTGAAGCGGGCCCGCGCGGACCGGCGCGACGCGGTAGGCCGCGGAGCTGCGGCCCTCCGGACCGAGTCGGGTGTCTGCGCTATGCTGAGGGCGGCCTGCGTGGCCGCCGCTCATGGAGGGTTCGCATAGTGGCCGAGTGCAGTGCTCTTGAAAAGCACAAGATCCTTAGCGGGATCTCGTGGGTTCAAATCCCACACCCTCCGCGCCGTTGAAGCCCTCCCTCCGGTCCGTCTCCCGCGGTCCGGGGGGAGGGCTTCGTCCGTTCGCGCAATCGCCGGGCCGGCGGACCGCCCCGCACGGGGCACAGCCGCACGCGCTCCGAGCACGCCGGCGCGTTGTGCGGGACCGCTCCGGCGCGGCCCCGCACACGGGGTCACCGCGGCCAGGCGAAGGCCTCGCCGACGGTGGCGGCCAGTTGCAGGTAGGCGTCGCGGGTGCTGGGTGCAAGGCGCTCCAGGTCGACCTCGGCGCCCTCCTCCAGGTGGGCGTCCCACGGCACACGCGCCACAGCACGGCACCGGCTCGCGAAGTGCTGCTCCAGCCGCTCCAGGTCCACGCTGCTCTTGCCGGTGCGCACCATCGACAGCACCACCACCGCGCCGCGCACCAGCGAGCCGTACCGGTGCGCCTCCAGCCAGTCCAGGGTCGCGCTGGCGCTGCGCGCCCCGTCGACCGAGGCTGAGCTGACCAGCACGATCTGGTCGGCCAGGCCGAGCACGCCGCGCATGGCCGAGTGCAGCAGGCCCGTGCCGCAGTCGGTCAGGCAGATGGAGTAGTAGTGCTCCAGCAGCCAGGAGACCTCGCGGTAGTCCTCCTCGCTGAAGGCCTCCGAGACCGCGGGGTCGCGGTCGGACGCCAGGATCTCCAGCCGGCTGTTGGCCTGGGAGGTGAAGGCGCGGATGTCGGCGTAGCGGGAGATCGACTCGCGCTCGTTGAGCAGGTCGCGAATGGTGGCCGCGGTCTCCAGCCGCACCTTGTCCGACAGCGTGCCGCGGTCGGGGTTGGCGTCCACGGCCAGCACCCGGTCGCCGCGCAGCGAGGCGAGCATCGATCCGAGCGCCACCGTGGTGGTGGTCTTGCCCACCCCGCCCTTCAGGCTCAGCACGGCCACCCGGTGGTGGCCGCCGCCGACCTGCGTGCGCGCCCGCTCGGTGAGCTCGCGGCGGCGCTGCTCGGCCGCCGACTCCCCCACGTCGACCATCCCGAAGGTGGCCGAGTGGAGCATCTTGCGCCACCCCTTGCTCGGCCCCGGCCGCCTGTCGCTGACCAGGTTCTCCGCGCGCAGGTCCTCGGCCGTCTCCGGGTGCCCGCTGTGGCCGGGGAACTGCTGGGGCTGCACGCCGTCCGCGAAGTGGGCGGAGTACTGGAACCCCGTCTGCGGCCCGGACGGCGGCCCGCCCGGGGCCGGGCCCGGCGCGGGACGGTAGCCCTCCGGTTCACCCGGCGGCGGAGGCGCGCCGTACGGGTCGTATCCGGGGCGGGCGTAGGGGTCGCCGGGCTGCTGGGCCGGCCGGCCGTAGGCCTCGTAGGGCCGGCTGTAGGGGTCGAAACGACCGTCGTCCGGCGCGCCGGGCGCGTACGGCTGCTGCTGCGCCTGGTGCGGGCCGGCAGGCGGCGGCGCGTTCCACGGCTGCGGGCCCGACGGCGCCGATTCCGGACGCGGGTCACCGGCCGGGGGCGCGGGGCGGCCGCCGGTGTCGGCGCCGCCCGGCCCGCCTGAGTGCTGCGGCGGCCACGCGGGAGGAGCGGTCGGCGGACCCGCCCCGGGGCCCGTGCCCGGTCCGCCGTGCGGGGGCCCGGCGTTCGGCGGCAGCGGCGGAAGCTGCTCGGGAGAGGGGACGTCCCCGCCCGGCGCGGGGTGCCCGTCGGAGGGCGCCGGCCCGCCGGGCGGTTCCGGCGGGCGCACCCGCGGCGGGGAAGCCGGACCGTCGCCGACGAGCGGGGGCTCGCCGGACGCGGCGTGCGGCCCCGGCGCGCCTTCGGGGGGACGGACGGGCTCGGCCGAGGTCCACTGCGGTCCGTCGCCGGCAGGCGACCGGCCCCGGCCGGTGGGGTGCGGAGGTTCGGCGGACGACTCGCCCCAGGCGGCGGGGTCGTAGGCCCACGAGCCCGCCGCGGGCTCGCCCTCGTCACGGAAGGGCGGGATCACCTCCGTGGCCTCGCCGGGGCGCGGTCCGGCGCCGTTGCGGTCGGCGGACCCGCCCTCGGGCCGGGAGCCCGGCGGCGGGCTCGGCGCGCGCTCCGGCGGCGCCCACTGCGAGAAGCCGCTGTGGCCGCCGGTCCACGGCGCGCCGCCGGCGCCGTTGCTCCACGGCGGGGCCGACGGCTGCCCCGGCGGCGGGTCGGCGGGTGCCGCCTCCCCCGCAGCGGGGCGGTCGGGCGCGGTGCCCTCGGGCCGCTGGTCCCGTTCCGCGCTCTGCCCCGGCGACCCTGCTGCGGGGCCGACGGTGCCGGCGCCGCCGGACGCGCCGCCGTCGCGCTGTCCGGGCATGCCCGCCGCGTCCGGTGCCTCCGGCGCCGGACGGTCGGAAGCGGGTGCCGCGGGTATCGGCTGCCCGTTGTAGGCGGTCCGCGGCGCCTGGTTCGGGTCCTGCACCGGTCGGCCGGAAGCCGGGGACTGCTGCGCCGGGCCGGGCGGCGGGGCGGGATAGGGACCCGACGGGTACGCCTCGCCCGGCCGCCCGCCGTGGAACCCGGGCGGGTCCGCGGGCGGGAGCCCGGCCGGATCGCGGCGCGCGGGGTCGCCGTCCCCGGCGGCGGGAGGAGGCGGCGGGACCGGGGCCGGCGCGTCCGGCCCCCCGCCCGCGGGGAAAGGCCCGGGGCCGGGGCCGTCCTGGGGCGGCGCGGGTGGCTGGTAGGGCCCGGCCTGGTACGGGCCGGAGGGGTAGGCGTCCGGCGCGGGCGCCGGGTTCCGGCCGTCGTCGTACTGCGGCTGCGGTGCGCCCGGCGCACCGGGCGGCTGGTAGGCGCCGGGCGCGGCGGGCTGCTGCGGAGCGGGCGGCGGCCCGTAGGGAGCGGCGGGGCCGGACGGGCCGTCCTGCGCCGACGCACCGCCGGGGCCGCCGGGGCCTGCAGGGTGTTCCGGAACCGGCTGATCCGCCGGCGCCTGCGGGGCGGGCCGGTCGGGCCCGAACCCGCCCATCCCGCCTACGGCATAGGGAGGAGGCGGGACGGCGCCCTCGTCGATGGCGTAGGGCGGGGGCGGCGGTGACGCGTCGCCGAACCACTGATCGGCCGGGGAGGGGGCCTGCCCGCGGTCGCCCGGAGCCTCGTCCCCGGCGGCGTCCTGGTCGTGCCCCCTGTCCCACGCACGCGTACCGGCATGTTCGGAACCGTCGTGCTCTCGGTGTGCCAACGCGGTTCTCCTCAAGACGCTTGCTCGGGTGCGCGATGTCCGATCGCTGCCGCCTGGCCGCGCCATGGGGGAACCTGGCAGACCAGACCCGGACTCACGGATATTCTCTCCTCCGCCAACAAAGATACGAACCGCAGCCAAAGGCGGACACCCCGCACCCGCCCGTTCCCCCGCCGTCCACAAGCGGCCGATCCGACGAGCGCGGCCCGCACCGCCCTGGGTAGCGTTGCGGCATGCACGCGATCCTCATCACAGAACCCGGCCCGGCCGACGTCCTGGCCTGGACCGAGGTCCCCGACCCTGTCCCCGGCGAGGGCGAGGTCCTCGTCGACGTCGCCGCCACGGCCGCCAACCGGGCGGACGTCAACCAGCGCCAGGGGAACTACCCTCCGCCTCCGGGCGCCTCCGAGTACCCCGGGCTGGAGTGCTCCGGCCACGTCGCCGCTCTCGGTCCGGGCACCGGGGACTCGGGCTGGTCGGTCGGCGACCCCGTCTGCGCGCTGCTCAGCGGCGGCGGCTACGCCGAGCGCGTCGCCGTGCCCGCAGGCCAGTTGCTGCCGATCCCCCGCGGCGTCGACCTCGTGACCGCGGCCGCTCTTCCCGAGGCCGCCTGCACGGTGTGGTCCAACGTGTTCATGACCGCCGGCCTCCGCTCCGGCGAGACCCTGCTCGTGCACGGCGGCGGCAGCGGCATCGGCACCTTCGCCATCCAGCTCGCGCACGCGCGGGGCGCGCGCGTCGTGGCCACCGCCGGCAGCGCCGAGAAACTGGACCGGTGCCGCGAGCTCGGCGCCGACGCGGGCATCGACTACCATCGCGAGCGCTTCCCGGACCGGGTGAAGGAGGAGACCGGGGGCGCCGGCGCCGACGTGGTCCTCGACATCATGGGCGGCTCCTACCTGGCCGACAACGTGCGCTCGCTGAACGTGGGCGGCCGCCTGGTGATCATCGGACTGATGGGCGGGCGCTCCGGCGAGCTCGACCTCGGGCGCCTGCTGGTCAAGCGCCTGTCGGTGCACGCCACGACGCTGCGTTCGCGCCCGCTGGAGGAGAAGGCGGCCATCGTGGCCGGAGTGGCCGAGCACGTCTGGCCGCTGGTCGCCGACGGCTCGGTGCGGCCTATCGTGGATCGCACACTGCCGTTGGCGCGCGCCGCCGAAGCACACAGCATCATGGAGTCGAGCGCGCACGTCGGCAAGATCGTGCTCACCCGATGACGACGCAACCCCGCTAGGTGAGGGATTCATGAGCGAGCGATTCGACGAAGAAGAGCAGCCGCACGTGCTGGTCATGGGCTCCGGCGCGGACTCCGGCGCCGATTCGGGCGCGGAGGACGACGAACAGGCCGCCCAGCGCCCCTTGAGCGAGATGGTCGAGCAGCCGGCCAAGGTGATGCGCATCGGCAGCATGATCCGCCAGCTCCTGGAGGAGGTGAAGGCCGCTCCGCTGGACGAGGCCAGCCGCGAGCGGCTGCGCGAGATCCACACCAACTCCATCAAGGAGCTGGAGGACGGCCTGGCTCCGGAGCTGATCGAGGAGCTGGAGCGCCTCACCCTGCCCTTCGCCGGAGACAGCACGCCCAGCGAGGCCGAGCTGCGCATTGCCCAGGCCCAGCTCGTCGGCTGGCTGGAGGGCCTTTTCCACGGAATCCAGACCACCCTGTTCGCCCAGCAGATGGCGGCCCGCGCGCAGCTGGAGAACATGCGCAAGGCGCTGCCCGCCGGCATGGCACCGCAGGGCGAGCCCGAGCGGGGCGGATCAGGCCCCTACCTGTGACGAGGCGCATCCGCCCGCCCGCGACCTCCGGGAACCGCCCGCGAAACCCCACCGCCGAGAGTTCCGGCACCGGGCGGTTCCCGCGGGGTACCCGGCCCCCGGCCGTGCGGCTCCGGCGCTAGCGCTTGACGGGTTCGAGCACCTCGCGGCCGCCGACGAAGGGGCGCAGCGCCTCGGGTACCACCACCGAGCCGTCGGCCCGCTGGTGGTTCTCCAGGATCGCCACGATCCATCGGGTGGTGGCCAGCGTGCCGTTCAGCGTCGCGGCGTGGCGCGGCTTGCCGGAGTCGTCGCGGAAGCGGATGTTCAGCCGCCGCGCCTGGAAGTCGGTGCAGTTGGAGGTCGAGGTCAGCTCCCTGTAGCGGCCCTGGGTGGGCAGCCACGCCTCGCAGTCGAACTTGCGGGCCGCGCTGGCGCCGAGGTCGCCGCCCGCGATGTCGACGACGCGGTAGGGCAGCTCCAGCTTGTCGAGCATCTCCCGCTCCCAGGCCAGCAGCCGATCGTGCTCGGCGCGGGCGTCGTCGGGATGGGCGTAGACGAACATCTCGACCTTGTTGAACTGGTGCACGCGGATGATGCCGCGGGTGTCCTTGCCGTAGGAGCCGGCCTCGCGGCGGAAGCACGACGACCAGCCGACGTAGCGGTTGGGCAGCGCGTCAGCGGCGAGGATCTCGTCGGCGTGGTAGCCCGCGAGCGGCACCTCCGAGGTGCCGACCAGGTAGAGGTCGTCGGCCTCAAGCCGGTAGACCTCGTCCGCGTGGGCGCCGAGGAACCCGGTGCCCTCCATGGTCTCGGGGCGTACCAGCACCGGCGGGATCATCGGGGTGAAGCCGTTGGCCACCGCCTGCTGCATGGCCATGTTCAACAGGCCCAGCTCCAGCATCGCGCCGACGCCGGTGAGGAAGTAGAACCGCGCACCCGAGACCTTGGCGCCCCGGTCGGTGTCGATGGCGCCGAGCAGCTCGCCCAGCTCCAGGTGGTCGCGCGGGGTAAAGTCGAGCTCGGCCGGGGTGCCGACGTGCTCCAGCACCCGGAAGTCGTCGACGCCGCCCTCGGGGGTGGCCTCGTCGACGATGTTGGGAATGTCGTGCAGCATCGCGTCGACCTCGGCACCGAGGTCGTTCGCCTCGGCTTCGGCCCGCTTGACGTCGGCCGCCAACTCCTTGGCCTGGGCCAGCAGAGTCGCACGCTCCTCGGGAGCGGCGGAGGAGACCGCCTTGCCCGCGCTCTTCTGCTCGGCGCGCAGACCTTCGAAGCGCGTCTGCGCGGCGCGGCGCCGGGAGTCGAGGTCCAGCAGGCGGTCGACGACGGTTTCGTCCTCGCCGCGGACCCGCTGCGAGGCGCGCAGGCGGTCGGGGGACTCTCTGAGAGCACGGAGGTCGATCACGACTGCAGGCTACCGGTGATCGGAGCGGGCGACACATCGAGTTCCCGCCCGTCAGGCCCCGGGCGGAGCCGCCCGACCCGCAGTGGGAGTCCGGCCTCGCGAAACCGCGTCATAAGCGGCCTGCGACACCGTGTACCGGGTGCCGGCGCGCTGGAGGGGGCGCGCCGGCGTACACGGAAGGAAGCGAAGCGATGGCACAGCCGTGGGCGATGAAGGCGCTGAGCGCCATGACGGCGGACGAGGTGCGGGCCGCGCTGGACCAGCTGCCCTACCTCTGCCCGGAGGACGCGGCCCTGGAGACGGCGCTGCGGGACCAGCTCGCCCGCATCCAGGAGGGGCGCCCGATCGAGGCGGCGCTGTCGGCGAGGTGACTCTCCGCGGACGCGCCCGCTCCCGCCGGGTTCAGCCGACCTCGCCCGCCCGGATGCGGGTCAGCCACTCCTGGGCCTCGTAGAAGTCGGCGCTGGTGGTGCCGCGCGAGGGCATGAACGGGGTGAGCTCGGTGTCGGCGTCGGCCCGCGGGTAGCTGCCGAGGAACCGGACCTCCTTGCACAGCCGCCGCAGCCCCATCAGCGCCTCGCCGACGGCGGGCTCGGCCACGTGCCCGTCGGCGTCCAGGCAGAAGCAGTACCGGCCGAGTCCGTCTCCGGTGGGCCGCGACTCCAGCCGGGTGAGGTTCACGCCCCGGACGGCGAACTGGTTGAGCAGCTCGACCAGCGCACCCGGGTGGTCGTCGGACAGGAACGCGACGAGCGACGTGCGGTCCGACCCGGTCGGCTCGGGCAGCGGCTGCGGCCGCATGAGGTGGATGAAGCGGGTCGCCGCGTCGTCGCGGTCGCCGACGCCCTCGGCCAGGGCGTACAGACCGTTGCGCTCGCCCGCGATGCGCGCGCAGATCGCGGCGTCGTAGGGGCTGCCCGGCTCGGCGACGCTCTGGGCCGCCGCGGCCGTGGACGAGACCGTGAACACCTCCGCGTCGGGCAGGTGGCGGGCGAGCCACCCGCGGCACTGCGCCAGCGCGTGCGGGTGGGTGGCGATGCGCTTGACGTCGGCGACCGCGGCGCCTTCGCGCGCGAACAGGGCGAACTCGACGGGCAGGGCGGCCTCGGCCGCGATCAGCAGCGGCTCGCCGTTGATCAGTTCGGCGATGGTGGCGGTGACGCCGCCCTCGACGGAGTTCTCCAGCGGCACCGTGCCTCCGTCGACGTCGCCGCGGCGGATCGCGGCGAACACGGCGTCGACGCCGGCATAAGGGATGCGGGCCGCCTCCGTCGCCTCGGGCTGGAGGGTGCGGAGTGCGGCCTCGGTGAACGTCCCCTCGGGGCCGAGATAAGCGTAACGCATATTTCGCAGGTTATACCCGTGCGGCGTGCGCTGCGTGGGTCCGGACCGCGGCCGTGCCCCCGCCCGACGACCTGCGATCGCCCGCGTGGAGGCGCGACCGGACCGCGTACCGGCGGCCGCCGCGCGCGGGCTCAGCACACCGGCAAGGGCGGCCGCCCGCCGTGCCGCGGGCGAACAGCCCGCACCCCCGGTCAGTCGGCGGAGGTACCGCCCGTGCCGGTGGCCGGTGCCCCCGTCGGCGCGGTGCCCAGCGTGCGGACCGGCGACGCGTCGCCGTCGGCGGGCCCACCGTGCTCGCCCGCGTCCCCCGCTTGCGCGCGGGACTCCTCGACGGCACCACCCTGCCTGCCGGCCGAGGCGCCGTCGCCGCCCGCGGCCTGCTTGCGCCCGCGGCCGGGCCCGCCCTTACCGGAGTGCGCGGCCGCGTCGTCGCCCTCGGGAGCGCCCGGTCGGTGCCCGAGGCGGGCCGCCCGGAGGGCTCGGTACTCCTCGGGCGACAGCGCCTCCTCGGCACGGCCCTGGCCGATGGACTTGGCGTAGGTCCGCGACTCGGTCCGCCCGTTGATCGAGGTCACGACGACGCCGTCGCCGACGGCGTTGAGCAGGGCCAGCGAGAACGAGCGCGCCCCCGACATCTCCTCCAGGGCGTCGTAGCGCACCACCGCCACGTCGCGCACCGCCCGCATGTCCAGTCCGTTTCCGTCGGGCTGGAGCCGTTGGATCATCGTGCGGCATTCACGCGCCGCGCTGCGGACGCTGATGAGGGCGTAAACGCCGAGTGCCAGTCCGCCCACGCCCGCGAGCGCCGCCAGAACGGCCAGATAGGTAGTCCAGGTAGTCACCACAGTGTGAGACTAACCGCCACTCCCGGTAATGAGAACGACACTCAGCGCGTTTCGCGTAGCCGGTCAGCCGTCAGCGGCCGCGCCGTGCCGCCCGCCCGCGCCGTGTCGCGGCCCTGCGCACCGCGACGACCGCGGCGCCGCGCAGGTCCTCCCGCAGCCGCCGGCCGCGGCGCACCAGGGCCGGGCCCAGCTCCCGCTCGGCCAGCGCCCGCGCCACGTCCGCCAACTGCCGGGCGCGGTGCAGCTGGGCACGCGGCCCCGTGCCGGTGGGCCGGTGCTCCAACGGGACCTCGACCTCCACCACCGCCAGTCCCGCACGCAGCAGGTCGACCGTCATCCCGGTCTCCGCACCGAAGCCGGCGGCGAGCGGACGCGCGGCCTCGAACGCCGCCCGGGTCAGGCACCGCTGGCCGCTGAGCGGCTGCTCGGGCTCCCACCCGGTCGCGCTGCGGATTCCCTCGCGGGCCAGCGAGACGACGGCGCCGCGCCCGCCGAGGCGCTGCCGGGTCGCCGGGAGCAGCGCGATCGTCATGTCGGCTGCCCCCGAGCACACCGGCTCGACCAGCGGCGCGGCCCGTGCCGCACTGGTGCCGAGGTCGGCGTCGAGGAAGAGCAGATGGCGGGCGCCGCTGCCGCGCTCCGCGCACTCGACGCGCCGGACCCCCTCGGCGCCGGTCTCCATGGCCGCGCCCTTGCCGCGGTTGGCGCCGTGGCGCAGCACGCGCGCCCCCGCGGCCCCGGCGACGGCGGCGGTGCGGTCGCGGGAGCCGTCGTCGACGACCACGACCAGGTCGGCGCCGGGCAGCCCGGCGGCCGCGCGCACCGTGGCGCCGATCAGCACCTCCTCGTCACGCGCGGCGATGACGACGGCGGTCCGGGCACCCGCCGAGCCGGCTTCCGCGGGTCCGGTCACGGCCCCGCGCCGAAGCGAGCGGGACGCGCGCCGGCGCGTCCGGTCCGCGGCGCGCCCGTGCTGGGCCCGGCCGGCGGGTTCGGGAGCGGGCGGCGAGGCGCCCGGCACCCGGGTCCCACGAGCGCGGGGCACGCGCGTGCGCGCTGCAGTCGATGGGCGGCGCGGCGCCGTCGCGGCGGGCGCCGCCGCGGGCGCGCCCCTGAAGTCGG
>NZ_BAABIK010000034.1:0-53334 GCF_039542725.1 Streptomonospora halophila
CACGCCACGCCGTACACCCTCCGAGCAGCCCGAACACCAGGTTGGCAAAGGCTCACTGCCCCCGCCACCGATGTCAGTACAGAGAGAATGTCCAGGCCCGCGGGTTAGTTGAAAGTTAAACGCTCCCTTTGCTTGCATGCCGCGGAAACCGACTACTCCTCCGGACACATCTCCAATGTCGATCCTGGCCTCGCGTACCGGTACACCGACTCACCGGCCCTTTGGCCCTCCGAACGCGCGCCCCGCATCGGGTTCTCCCAGATCAACACCCGCTTCGCCACCTACCGCGTCTCGCCCTTCGATCCCGGAAGGCATGGCCGCGACCGCTGTGAGGACGGCAGAATCGTCGTATGCGACGAACACGGGCGTGGATACGCACAGTCTCTTCGGCGACCTTGCTGGCGGTTCTGGGCGCATCCCTGGTGCGACCCGGCCACGTCGCACCTCCTCGATTCCGGTGGCGGTGACCCCGATGGTCGACAACCGGATGAGCGGCATCCACGGGGCCTCGATCCAGGCCGGCGTCATCCACGGGTCGGTCACCGTGCACTCCCTGCCTACTATGCCGGTGCCCGGGTGGGTGGGCACGGCCCTGCCCGTCCACCAGTGCGATGCGCGCGAACTGGGCGCCCACAACGCTCTCCCCGGCTCCAAGGGTGCAGGGCTGCCTCCCTACGTGGTCAGGGATGTGGACGGCGAACTCGACCGGCGCCTGGCCGCAATCGCGGAGGCGCAGCGTGGCGGGCTGGTGCTGGTGGCCGGGGCCTCGACCGCGGGCAAAACCCGCGCGCTGGTCGCCGCGCTGGACCGCACAGTGCCCGACCGGATGCTGGTGGCCCCGCCCGAGGACGCCGACCTGCGGCCCCTGCCCGCCTGGCTCCAGGAGAGGGCCGCGCAGGCACCGCGGGGCTGGGTGGTTTGGTTGGACGACTTGGACCGCCACTTGGGCGCCTCGGGGCTGACTCCGGCACTGGTCGCCGAACTCGGCGGGGCCGGGGCGGTGGTGGCCTCCACCATACGACGGGACCAACTGGAGGCCCTGCGCCCGAGCACCACCGATCAAGCCTCTTCCTCGGAGGGGTTCGGGTATGCGGTGCTCAAGACCCCGGCCGTCGTGGTCGAACGCCGGTGGAACCCGCAGGAGCGCGAGCATGCGCGTATCAGTGGCGATGAGCGTCTGATCCGAGCCGCAGCTGATGAGCGGTTCGGGGTGGCCGAGCAGTTGGCGGCGGGCCCCTTGCTGGAGCCGATCTGGCTTAGCGGCCCCGACAGCGGCCACCCCCGTGGCTACGCGTTGGTTGCCGCTGCCGTGGGCCTGGCCGCGGCCGGGCTGTCGAGCGGACTGACCCGAGAGCAGCTTCATGCCGCCCACGGCGCCTACCTACCCGACCCGCCGCCCCTGCCGGAGGAAGCCGATCAGGCCTGGGCATGGGCCACCCGTCAGCGAAGCGGGCTGGCTGGATTGCTGGTGCCCGTCGACCACGACGGCCACCGATGGAGGGCCTTCGACTACCTCACCCCCCAGAGCCCCTTGCCCGACGCCGTGTGGCACACAGCTTTGGGCATGGCAACCGACCAGGACCTGTTCTCTGTCGGCCTAACGGCCTACAACGCCGACCGGGACGACATAACCGAGGCAGCCATGACTACATTTGGCGACGACTTCGAAGGAATCGAATTCGCCGACCCGGCAGATTACGCCCATCTCCTGACCCCCGAGAGCACGATGTGCTGGTGGTGCCAGACACGGTCGGCCACCACCGGAGAACACAAGTTCAAACGCACCAACCTGGCCCGCCTGATGGGCGATGGCCAGGCACTGGTTTGGGGAGACGGAGAACAACGGCGCGAAATCCGGGGAAAGAGCGGACTCAAACGGGACCGCTACGATGTGATCAAGTTCCCCAAGTCGATGTGCGCACCGTGCAACAATGACGCTTCCCAGCCTTTCGATAACGCCTACGACACCTATGCGCAGTACGTCGAGACGCACCTACTGCGAATCATGCCTGGAATTGACCTGGGAGAGGTGTACGGCACCCGATGGCGGAAGAAGTCCTTAGATCTGGCCCGATACCATGCCAAGCACTTCGGGTGCCGAATGGTCAGGGACCGCTTCCCCGTGCCGCAGTCGCTGCGCGATTTCATGGACGGCGCAGAGGACATGTCCGATGCTCATATGGTGATCATTTCCACTGACTCCGTCAATAAATCCTATGGTCAAGGTATGTCGATCAGCCCAACAGTACCCTCGGTATCCCGCGACATGACGAGGTTTACGTCCTGTGTCATGGCCGCTTACATTGGCCCCATTGGAATCAGGTACGAGTGGGTTGCCGACGGGATCCCGGACCACGAGAGAGATCAGTTCTTTCATCACCCGGGTCCGGTGATCAACTACTTCCGGAACGAGAAAGACATGGTGATGGGAGAGACTCGAAAGCCTGGTCGTCTTGCACGCTTCTTGCAGTGGGCGAACAAGCCCTGAAATTCGCGGCCCCGCACGGCTACGTCTGCGCAGTTCCGGGCACCGACTCGGTCAATCCCGGATGAAGACCGAGATCTGGTGGTCACGGGGGCGAGACTGGCAGAAGTCCCGCAACGAGCGAGAGTGATCCCATGTCCTTCGAGCGATACGGCCCCAATGTCATCGACATCAACGGGATGGTGATGCTGCTCACAACAACCAGCGGCGGCGTTGCGGTCCACCTGACCGCCGCAGCGCAAGAACCGGACATTGGCCGGGAGGCCGTGTGGGACTTCTACTTCGACAGCGACCATCGCGCCAACACGGTAGCCGTACGACCGTGAGGCCTTGCTTGAGCCGCGATGGTCACAGACCACCCATTGCGGACGCCAGTGGGCGATCATGGTTGGTGGTGACGGTGGTGCCATCGGCCGACACGGCGAGGTTGCCTTCGCTCCGACATGCCGCCGCTGTCTCGCTCTCATCGACCGGCACTTCCCCAAGCCCGCCCCCGACTCCCGCCTGACCCTCGTGGCACAGGTTGCGGCTGACGTGGTCGTGGACCAGCGAGGTTTTGTCGAGATTCACGCTTTGCCCGGCGACCAACAAGATGCCCTCCGAAAAGCGGTCCGGACCCTGGTCCGCAAGTGAACAGGTCATCAAGTTCGAACGCACCCGTCTAACGGTGTTCTCTACGTTGAGTGCCAGGCGATCCACGACCAGCGAGCCGAGCAATACATGCGTGAGGCCGCCGATGCCATGGACGCGGCCTTTAAGGGTGAGCCGCTGCCTCAGCGAGAACGGGACTGGGTGGTCTCCTGGGTCGCCTGGGACGTCACTTGAGGCCACGATCCGATCTCGCATTTTCGGGCGGTGCTGCCCAAGACCGCGTACCCCACACCGGCTAACGGATACCGCAGCGCGGACGCATCGATCGTCGATCGGTCCGCATGGGATTCCTCGGGTCACTTGCCCTACTGAGATGGTGGAGAGGGGGCCGACTCGGACCGATGCCGTCACGGGCCGGCACCCGCGGACGAGAGGCTGGGCTCGCCGACATGCTCCGCCGCTACATGCTCATTGCCCAGGCCGCCCGCTTCACCGAACTGCTTGACCATCCGCCCCCATCGTTCTCGACGGCCGAACGCTGCGGCGATCTCCTTGCCGGTCGGCAGCGTTCCGTCGGTCCGGCGATGCCTCAATGCCCAGGTCCACGCCTGGTGCTGGATCAGCGGCGGGCCCCGGTCGGCCCTCGCGATATCACCGAACTCGCCCGGGTTCGAGCCGGGCTCGGTCTCCACTACCTGCAGGTGCCGAGCCTTCGCCTCCTGTGCGCCGTCATGCGGCGTTGCCGTCGCAGACGTCTGCTGCTCCGCGGCCGTTGCACTTCCGAGTCCCTGGTCTGCTGCGGACATGGCGGGGTCCGTATGGTGCTGAGCCCGTGTATCCGCGCGGAATTGCCGCATCAGCAGTTCGTAGGAACCGATCAGCGCGGCCGAGGGCCACGCGTGGATCACCCGCGACCACATCGTGGGATCGGCCACCGCGATGTTGGCGGCGAGGGAGGCCGCACTGCCGATGATCAGCAGCGTCCACGGCAACACTCCGCCGCGGCGTCCTTGGCGGGCGTCGTTGAGCAGCGCCATGGAGGACGCGATGATCATCCCGTCCACGGAGATCGGGAACTGCGCCGCTCGCCACGTCGGCTCCCCGTGGCGCAGCGCCAACTCGAACATGTGGGCGAAGGACACCGTCGCGGCGTTGAGCGCCAGCACGACAACGGCGGTGATCGTGATCCAGTGGGGCCAACGCGGCGACCTCATGCCGCATCACCACCATTCCCGTCTCGGCGCCGCGATGGCACTCGGCAATACCGGCGGGCAAACGGGACCGGCGGGGGTGATGCTTCCTGGCTGCTCGGATCGGGAGGTTGCACTGCCGAGTCCGCACCTGCGCACTGCTGCAACGGGGTGGAGTTGCGAAGGCTCTTCATGGACGGCGATTCCCTATGCATTCGGCGACGGCGGCCCGCAGCCGGGCTCTCCTCCGACCGCGTGTGCCGCTACGGATGGCCATGGACGCCTACTCGTCTAGCCTCTGACGGAGCTGCCCTGAGCTGCGGAGCTGTCAGGGTACGAGCTGTGAGCCCGATATTCACGGGCATCGAATGCCGTTCATCCTTGGTCGCCCTGCGAGGGAAAGCGCAATGATGACGCAGCGCAGTCAATCCGCAGGTTGCTGCGAGAGGGCTTCTGGTGGCTGTGTCGAATACGTGCTGAAGAACCGAGGAACCCCAAACTCAGATACGCTCTGACCAGCGAAAACATTTGGATAAGGGATCCCCCTACGGATCAGAAGGTTGGGGGTTCGAATCCTCCCGAGCGCGCCGCAGGTCACAGACCTGAACGAAGGCCCTGAGCAGGGAAATCCGGCTCGGGGTCTTCGTTGTTGTGTACGGCTGTATGCGGCGGAGCCGGTGGGCTACCGCTGTGCTGAATGTGTGCTGAAGTTCTGAGTGCCGAGTCTGCACGCAGCGTGCGCAGTCGGCACCGCCAAAAATCCCTTGGTCATCGGGCGGCTCCGACGGGTGGGGCCCGGCGCCGTACAGCGCGCGAGGGATCCAGAGCCCCTTCCGAGGAGTGTTGCGGCCGATGTGATGGAACTCTGCGCAGCGGCAAGAGTCGTGGCCGAGGACCCGGTACACGGATATGCGGCCTGCGGCAGTGCCCCCGGGAACGTGCGCGGGACTCTCCTCACCGGACCGGCGCAGGCGCGCGCAGCGCGGTGGATCCGGGCGGCCCGGCGAGTATCTGCGGACCCGCTTGCCGAAATGGTCCTGCGGACGCACGGCCCCAACCCCCCGGACGACTTATATGGCCCGGCGCCGGGGCCGCGACGCGGACACCGGGACATGCCTTCGAAGTCCGAGCTGTGCGGCGGGCTGCTCGCTGAGACTCGATGGTCCTAACAGCATGGGAATCCTCGGAGCAGCCATGCGGCCCGGGATGTGGAGAACGGCTTATCGGCTCCGTCTCAGAGGTGGATGCGGCCACCGTGGCCGCACCGAGCGAAGGAGGTCCAGCGTGGCGATCCAGCGGATGGACAACGTACTCATCGTGGTCGACGATCTTGAAGCCGTTGTTGCGTTCTTCGTCGAACTGGGCATGGAGTTGGAAGGCAAGGTGCCGCTCGAAGGGCGCTGGGCGGAACGCGTCATCGGGCTCGAAGACGTCCGGCAGGACATCGCCATGCTGCGGACCCCGGACGGCCACGGACGGGTAGAGCTGGCGAAGTTCCACCGGCCGCAGGCCATCAGCCCCGAGCCGAAGGACGCGCCGGCGAACACGCTGGGCATCCGCCGCATCATGTTCGCGGTCGACGACATCGAGGATGTGATCGCCCGCCTGCGCGCCCACGGCGCCGAACTCGTGGGCGAGCTGGAGCGGTTCGAGGACAGCTATCGGCTCTGCTACGTCCGCGGCCCCGAGGGCATCATCGTCGGACTGGCCGAGCAGCTCAGCTGAAGGCCGTCGCGTTCGGCGCGGGGATCCTGGTGGCGTTCGGCGGCGTTTTCCTCTAACGCTGGCTGCCCACCGCCCGCCGCGGCCAGAGCCTGGGCAAGCGGATCGTCGGCATCCGCGTCGTCTCCCGCGCCACAGGCGAGGCCCCCTCCGGGAAGCAGGCGGCCAGCCGCGAAGGGGTCTTCGTCGCGCTCTACCTGACCTGCATGATCGGCCACGTCGTCAGCATCGTCATGGCGTACAACGACGAGCGCACCTTCCGCAGCCTGCAGGATCGCGCCTCCGGCACCCGGGTGATCACAGGCAACCCGCCGACGCACCCGTAATCCCCGCATCCCGGCAGAGGCCTCGGGCCGTTCGGCAGCCTCTCCGTCCGCCTCCCGACCTCCGCTTACAGACGGTTGCCGATGCAGTCTCGGGGTAGCGGAATCCGGGTCGGCGAAGCCGCGCCGAGGCGTGCCCGCGCGCGGGACGGTCCCGCCGACCTCGTCGGGACGGGGAGGACCGCCTCGCAGAGCCGCCGCCTAGGCCGAAGCGCTGGACGGCGAGTGCCGCAAGCGCCCGCCCCGCCGTAGCGGTCCGCGTTCCGGCGAGGACCGGCCGCGCCGGGTCGGGCGGGCTGCGGCAGCGTCGTAGGGGGCGGTGGGGCCGCCCACGCAAACCGGATAGGGGGACCGACGATGGCCGGAAGCCACCACCGGAATTCCCAGGACGCGCCCGCGAGCCCGGAGGCGTCGGCGCCGACCGAACTGCCCAAGCGCTCGTGGATCGGGGCTCTGCGGCGCACCTTCGGCGAGTTCCGCAGAGACAACCTGACCGATCTCGCCGCCGCGCTGACCTACTACGGGCTCCTGTCGATCTTTCCCGCGATCCTGGTCCTGGTCTCGCTCCTGGGGTTCGCCGGGCAGTCGGCGACGCAAGCGCTGACCGACGGCCTCTCCGCGGCACCCGCCGATGTGGCCGGCTTCCTCACCACGATCATCGAGAACATGCAGCGCAACCGGGCCTCGGCCGGGATATTCGGGTTGATCGGCCTGGCCGTCGCGCTGTGGTCCGCCTCCGGATACATCGCGGCCTTCATGCGCGCCTCCAACGTCGTCTACGACGTCCCCGAGGGGCGCCCCATCTACAAGACCCTGCCGATCCGGGTCGGGGTCACGCTGCTCATGGTGATCCTGCTGACCGCGGCTGCGGTGGCGGTCGTCGTCACCGGCGGCCTCGCCGAGCAGGCCGGGCGGCTGCTGGGCCTGGGGCCCGTCGCCGTCTTGGCATGGCGCATCGCGAAGTGGCCGGTGCTGCTCCTTGTCGTCGTATTCATGATCGCCCTGCTCTACTGGGCCTCCCCGAACGCCAAGCGGGGGTTCCGCTGGGTCAGTGGGGGCAGTGTGCTGGCCGTCGTGATCTGGCTGCTGGCCTCGGGCGCGTTCGCGTTCTACGTCGCGAACTTCGCCTCCTACAGCAACACCTACGGCAGCATGGCGGCGGTGGTCATCTTCCTCGTATGGCTGTGGATCACCAACATCGCGATCCTGCTCGGCGAGGAGTTCAACGCCGAGATCGAACGCGGCAGGGCACTTGCGGCAGGGCGGCCCGAGGGCGAGGAGCCCTTCGTCGAGATGCGCGACGTGCCCAAGAAGGAACGTGGGCCCAGCGGCGCCGCGGGCGGCCGGCACAGCGGAACGTCGTCATCCAGCGGGCCGTCGAAGCACGGCCGCCGCTGAGACACACGGCCCTCCGCACTCGCAGCCACCATGGCTGAACAACTGCTCGATGTCGGCCGGGCCACCCGCGGTAGGGGCTTCCCGCCGTAACATTCTAGTACCAGAATACCGACGTGGAACTGACCCGCGCTGAGCTGACCGTCCCGGGTCTGCTCGTCGAACGTCCTCGGCACGGCTACGACCTGGGGCAGGTGATCGAGCGCCGAGGCATCCGGCAGTGGACGGACATCGGCTTCTCGTCGATCTACTACGTGCTCACCAAGCTGGAGAGGCGCGGCCTGGTCCAGGTGCCCGAGGCGCCCTCTGCGGCGAAGTCGCGCCGCGTCTTCCAGGCCACCCCTGCCGGATGCGAGGCCGCGAGGCTCAACGCGCTCGCTCTCATCGAGGAACCGCGCCCGGTAGCGCACCCGCTTCTGATCGGCGTCGCCAACCTCCCGCTCCTCTCGGAGCACGAGTACGCCCAGGCGCTGCGCACTAGGCTCGCGCAGGTCGAGGACCGCAGCACCGCTGTCCGCGAATCGCAGCAGGGGCAGGCTCCCCTCCCGCCGCCGGCGCGCGAGGGGTTCTCCTATTCGCTGAGCCTCCTCGAGGCGGAAAGGTCGTGGCTCGCCGGCCGAGTCCAGGTGGTGCCCGATGACGGACGCCCCTGGTCCCGCACCGTCGAGGGGGGTTGCGGACTCCGCTGGCGCTGGCCGCTGCCGATACGGCTCCCGAGCCCAACGGCGGGTTCTTCAGCGACTCCCGTCCGGTCGCACCGTCGGCCCTGGCAGGTGACGACCAGCTCGCCCGCCTCGTCTGCGAGCGAACGGCCCGCCTGCTGGAGACCGCTCCGCTCGCACGAGCGGATACCGGCGGTGGCGCTGTTACCAGCGGTTACGCGACGGCGTTTGCCCTCGGACCCGAGGGGCAGAGGTGACCGGGTGGAACACGCAGGCAGCGCAGGAGCAGCGATGGCCGGGTCCGGGGCGCAGGGGACGCGGCGTTCGCATGCCGGAGCGGATACCGACGAGCCGCGCGATGGGCGGGGGCGCCCCCTCGGGGTCGCCGACCGGCTGGTGCGCGAGATCGACGACGGGCGCCTGGATCTTCCGCTGCCCGGATCCGGGAACACGTGGCGGCGCTGGGCGGCGCTGCGCGACCTGGGGCGCCGCGACCTGGCTCTGGCGCGCCTGGCGGAGGGGCACTGCGACGCTGTAGCCGTGTTGGCCGAACTCGGCGGCCCGGTTCCCGAGCCGGGCAGCGTGTGGGGGGTGTGGGCGGCCCATCCGCCGGGCCCCGACGTGCACGCGCAGCCGGACGCCGGGGCCGCCGGGTGGCGGCTGAGCGGCGTCAAGCGGTTCTGCTCCGGTGCGCGGGTATGCCACCCACGGGTTGATCAGCGCGCTGGTGGGGGACGGGGACCGGCGCCTGGGCCACAGGTTCACTGCTCCCGGGCGGGGACCTGGTCGCGGTGCACTGGCGGCATCCGGCACCCGACCACGCCCGCTCCGGCGACGAAGCGCACCGCGCGCTCGCCGAGCACGGCAGGCTCGCGCACGCCGCCGCGCACATCGAGGCGGACTTTCTGATCGACGTCTACACCGCCGGGCCGGGTGGGGCGCCCTCACCCGCCGAGCGGGAAGGCCTTGGGTGATCCGGGCGGCGGCCGTGGTCGTCCCGGCCCACGAGGAGGCCGCGACGATCGGACGCTGTGTGCGTGCGGCCGCCGCGTCCCTCGCGGCGTGCGGCCTCTCCGCGCAGCGGTGCCACCTGGTCGTGGTCGCCGACGCGTGCACCGACGCGACGGCCGAACTCTCCCGCGTCGGAGCGGCGCGGGCGGTCGGCATGCGCGCCGCCCTGGAATGCACGTGCGGGGAGCGGCCCCGCAGCGTGTGGCTGGCCACCACCGACGCCGACAGCACCGTCCCCCGCCACTGGCTGGCCGAGCACCTCCGCTACGCCGACGCCGGATGGGACGCGGTGGCGGGCACGGTCACCGTCGACGACTGGTCGATGCGCCCGCCCGGCCTGGCGACGGCGTTCGCCGAGGCCTACAGCTTCAGCGACCGCGAGCACCCGCACGTGCACGGCGCCAACCTCGGGGTTCGTGCCTCGGCCTACGTCGACTCCGGGGGCTTCGGAGCGCTCCCCCACGCCGAGGACCACGCGCTGGTCACCGCCCTGCACCTCCGCGGCCACAGCATCCGCCGCCCCGCAGACCTGCCGGTGGCCACCTCGGCCCGCGAGGACGCCCGCGCCCCGGGCGGCTTCGCCGACCGGCTGACCGCGCTCGCGCGGGCCCGCTCCGAGTGACGCCGCCGGCGGCGCGCGGCATGCCGCCGGGGATCCGCCGCGGCCGCCGCGGTAATGCCGGGCGCCGGTGCGGCCCACGCCGGAATCGCATTCTACCGCCAAACCCACCAAAACATCATTTTCCTGCTATGCCGACTCCGGCGACAAAAAAGATGAAAAACAGCCAGGAGAACGCATATCCATATTCCAGCCCTCCAAAACAATGACCGAATCGCAGTGCGCCGATTATTTGCCACCTTGTTTTGGGATAACTGGATTGCGCGTTCCGGGATGCTCAGGATCCCGCCCTCAGGAACCGCTCCGTGCCGTCTCCCCTGCGGACGACGGACTCTTGTGGAGGTGACAGTTGGCCCGTTCGGACATCCCCGATACCGCCCACGAACTCGACGACTCCCGTTGCGGCAACCCGGAGAGCCCCGACAGGACCGCCCCCGAATCGACCGTCGCGCTGCGGGGCCGACTGCTGTGGTTCCGCGACGACCCCTTCCTCGTCGCCGGCGAGCACGCTATGCGCTACGAGAGCGACGGCCTCCTCATCTGCGCGGACGGGAGGATCCAGCACTGCGGGCCCTACGAGGACGTCAAGCGGCACCTGCCGCCGAACGTCACCCCCGTCGACCACCGCGACAGGATCATCACGCCCGGTTTCGTCGACACCCATGTGCACTACTCCCAGACCGCGATGATCGGCGCCTTCGGGGAGAAGCTGATCGAGTGGCTGCAGAAGTACGTGTACCCGGAGGAGGCGAAATTCTCCGACCGCTCCTACGCCGCCGAGATCGCACACCTCTTCTGCGACCAGCTGCTGCGGAACGGCACCACCACCGCCCTCGTCTTCTGCACGAGCCACCCGGAATCGGTCGACGCGCTGTTCGAGGAGACCAACCGGCGCGGAATGCGGGTCGCGGCCGGAAAGGTGCTCATGGACCGCAACGCCCCCGAGGAACTGCTCGACCGGTCCCCGGAGGAGGCCTACGAGCAGTCCCGGCGACTGATCGAGCGCTGGCACGAGGCTCCGGGCACCCGCGGCGTCTACGCCGTCACGCCCCGGTTCGCCGTTTCCTGCACCGGGGACCTGCTCCAGACCGCCGGGGAGCTGTGGAAGAGCTCCGAGGGCCTGCTCATGCACACGCACGTCTCGGAGAACCCCGACGAGGTCTACCAGGTGCGCGGGCTCTTCCCGGAGCGGTCGGGCTACCTCGACGTCTACCACCACTACGGCCTGCTCGGCGCTCGCGCGGTGCTGGCGCACGGCGTCCACCTGACGGCCGGCGAGATGGACACCTGCAGCGCCACCGGCGCGGCGATCGCCCACTGCCCCACCTCGAACCTGTTCCTGGGCAGCGGAGGCTTCCAGCTCCGCCATGCCAAGAACCCGCGGCGGCCGATCACCGTGGGCCTGGGCACCGATGTGGGCGGCGGGACGAGCTTCTCGCCCTTGAGCACGATGAACGAGGCGTACAAGGTGGCCGCCCTCGGCGACTACCCCCTCGACGCGGTGCGAATGTTCTACCTGGCCACCCGGGGCGGCGCCGCGGCACTGGGCATGGACGACAGGATCGGTTCCCTGGAGCCCGGCTACGAGGCCGACATCGCCGTTCTCGACCCGAAGGCCACCCCGCTGCTGGCTCGGCGCACCAGGGACAGCCGCGAGATCACCGACGTGCTGTTCGCGCTGTCCATCCTGGGCGGCGACCAGGCCGTGGCGGAGACCTACGTGGCGGGGCGGCTGTCCTACAAGCGCGACACCGAACCCGCTCCGCAGCCGAGGATGACGAACCGCACCCTCGCCTGGAGCCGCTACGACTGGGAGAGCGGCGAGTGGCTGCACGACCGGCACACCTCGTTCGACGGACACCTCGCCCCCGCCGTCGACGCCTACGCCGGCGGCCTCCACTGCCTCTACAACTCCCCGACGGACAAGCTCCAATGGACGACGTTCACCGGGACGGAGTGGAGCGCACCCGTCGCCCTCGGTCCCCAGGGCGGCACCAAACCGGCCGCGGCGGCCTACAGCGGCAAGCTGTACTGCGGCTACGTCTCGTCTACCCGGGCGCCCTACCTGCTCGCCTACGACGCCGAGACCGGCGAGTGGAGCCGCCCCCAGCGCCTCGACACCGCACCCCATAGCAACCAGCCACCGGCCATGGCCGCCTACCACGGACTGCTGTACGTGTTCCTGCGCGACCGCGAGCCCGACGGCCACCTCCACTGGGCCGCCTACGACGCCGAGCTCGACCGGTGGAGCGCGTGGGAGCGGCTCTGGCGGACCGGCTACGATCCGGTGGCCGCGGCGCCCTTCGCCGGGCGGCTGTACGTGATGTACTCCCCCGGCCAGGCGTCGGACGGCCGGTACCGGGACCTGCGATGGACCTCCTACGACTCCGCGAACGGCTCGTGGGAGGAGCACAGGGTCCTGTCCGGCACGATCGACACGGCCCGCCCCGCGCTCGCGCCCTACAACGGGCTGCTGTACGCCTCCGGCAACCAGTGGGTGGGCAACGAGCTGCGCAACTGGACCGCCGAGCTGGGACCCGACGTCCGGGTCTGGACCACCCCGGAGCCGAATCCGCGCATCAACCCGTCCACGATGTACGGGCTGGGACTGACCGCCTACGAGGGGCTGCTCTACGCGGCCCACTTCGCCACCTGAACCGTCGGCGGAGCATCCGTCCCAGCCGGCGCCGCGGCCCGCGGCCGCCGCCGATGCCGATCCCCGCACCGGCGGCGGCCGAAGACAGCGGGGCAGGCCCCGAGCTGCGTCGCCGGGCCGGGGCCTGCTCGCCGCACGAGGGCTCGCGGGGTTCCGCGGCTCGTTCGCGCCGCCGCGGCGGCCGGATCCCTGGCGGGTTCCCGGGCGGTGGGGGACCATGAGGCGCGGAACGTAGGAACCGGGCGGGCACGGGACGGAGCTGAGCGGCGGATGAGGGGGCTGTTGGCCGGCGCGGCGGTGGGCCTGCTCGTCCTGGCCGGATGCGGCGGTGCGCAACCGGGCGACGCCCGGCCCTCGCCGTCGGCCGCGGAGGAGACCTCCCAGGCGCCCGTCCAGGGCGTGGAGCCGACACCGCCGATCGCACTCGACACGGTCTGCGACCTGCTGATCGACCAGTCGGCGATGCCGCACGACGGCGAGCTGGAGTACATCGACGCCAGAGGCGAGTCAGGCGAGTTCTGGGCGGGCTGCCACATCGAGCCGGCCGACTGGCCGGCCGCGCTGGAGTTCGGCCACGCCGCCCGCGACGACCTGGCGCTCCAGTTCGCGAACGAAGCGGCCCTGGGCGTGGCCGGGCACGAACCGTACGAGACGGGCCCACCGGCCGCGGACTACCTGACCGACGCCCGGTCGGACTTCCTCCCGGTGCCTCCGGAAGGCTGGCCGGACGCTGCGGCAGGGCTCGACGGCCTCGAAGAGGGGCACTGGTACGAGTTCGTCTTCGTCGCCGAGCTGCCGCAGTCGTGGATCGAGCACAGGATCCAGTTCTTCGTGCCGGGCTCGGACGGAGGCGACCTGGAGGACTACCGGGAGCCCGCCTACGAGGCGTTCACCGCCTACATGGACGCACTCGCGGCCGAGCTGTGACCGGCCGCCGTTCGCGATCGGCTCGGCGCCGCGGGCCCGCTGCGAGTGACGCCGCCGGCGGCGCGCGGCGCGGTCGGCCCCCGCGTGGTGTGCACGCGCCGACCGGATCGCCGGTGCGCCCCCGCGTGTGCGCGGCGCGGCGGAGTTGCCTACTCTCGGAGTCGACGGATCCCAGCCGAGGGCGGGCTTTCGGACGCGGCCGCGTCGAAGGCCCCGTCGCATGGGATGGCCCTAGACCGCCGACCGAGGCAGGTACCCATGACAGACGGCTCCTCCCGGCCCTCCCCCGCCGAGTCCGGCAACCCGGCGCAGCTCGACACCACGGTCGCCCACTCGGCGCGGATCTGGAACTACTGGATGGGCGGCAAGGACCACTACCCGATCGACCGCGAAGTGGGCGACCAGGTGCGCGCCTCCTTCCCGGAGATCGTGGACCTCGCGCGCACCAGCCGCGAGTTCCTGGTCCGCGTCGTGTCCCACCTGGCCGGCGAAGCGGGGATCCGCCAGTTCCTCGACATCGGAACCGGGATGCCCACCGTCAACAACACCCACGAGGTGGCCCAGGGGATCGCGCCGGAGTCCCGGGTGGTCTACGTGGACAACGACCCGCTGGTGCTAGCGCACGCCCGCGCACTGCTCGTCGGCTCCCCGGAGGGCGCCACCGACTACATCGACGCCGACCTGCGCGAGCCCGACACCATCTTGCAGCGCGCCGCCGCGACCCTGGACTTCGACCGGCCCATCGGGCTCATGCTCATGGGAATCCTGGGGCACATCCCCGACGGCGACGTGCTGCCGATCGTGCACCGGCTCGTGGACGCCCTTCCGTCCGGCAGCTACCTGGCGGTCTACGACGGCACCGATACCAGCCCGGCCTACAACGAGGCCGTCGCGCGCGGCAACGAGCAGGGCGCCGTGCCCTACCTGCTGCGCAGCCCGGACGCCATCGCCGCCCGCTTCGACGGTCTTGAGCTGGTCGAACCCGGCGTGGTCCCGTGCCCCCTGTGGCGCCCCGACCCCATCGAAGTCGGCACTCGGCGGGGGATGGACCAATACGGCGGAGTGGCGCGCAAGCCCTGACAGCGGAGCCCGGGAGCATCGCCCCAGATGCGGAGGGCCGGATGGCGGCGCGACGGCGACACACCATCACCACCCGCGCGCAGTACGCCTGGGTCTGGGTCGTGGTCGTCCTGGCCTTGGGCGTCGTGCTGCTGCACACGGCCACCGCCCTGAGTCTGCTGCTCGCCGGTGAGACCGTCGAGGCCGTCACCTGGCTGCCGATCGTCTACAGCGCGATGCCCGTGGTCTGGGGCACCGCGGTGCTGATCCGCTACCACCGCTCGCCCACGCCCCCGGAACCGGAGGAGACCGAGCCGCCCGCCATCTGGTGGCCGCGCGAGCGGTGAGCGGGCCGCTCGGTCCCGGCCGGACGGCCGGGCGCCGGACCGGTCAGGAATCGAGAAGCGCTGCGCACCGCCCCTGTCTAGCGTTGTCAGCATGAAGATCGCACTCCAGTACTGCCAGATCACCGTCTCCGATGTGGACGAGTCGCTCGGCTTCTACCGCGACGCGCTCGGCCTGGAACTGCACAAGGACGTGGGGGCCGGCCAGTCCCGCTGGGTCACCCTCGGCAGCCCGGTTCAGCCGGACCTCGAATACGTGCTCTCGGTACCGCACGCCGGCCGCTCCGAGGCCGACGGCGACGCCCTGGGGGAACTGCTCGCCAACGGCGTTCTGCCGATGCTCGTCTTCAGCACCGACGACTTCGACTCGGCTTTCGAGCAGGTGCAGGCGTCGGGCGCCGAAGTCCTGCAAGAGCCCATCGACCGGCCCTGGGGCGTTCGCGACTCCGCGTTTCGCGACCCCTCGGGCAACACGGTGCGGATCCAGCAGCCGATCCGCGCGTAGCGCCCCACTGTTCGAGTCCGTCCCGCGGGCGTACAGGCGCCGCGGGGCGGACGGACCGACCGGAGGTAGTCCCATGGCACGGAACCAGCAGGCAGGAAGCCGCAGCGAGCGCAAGCCCGGAACCCCCGGACCGGTGTCGCGGTGGGTGCAGCAGAAGATGAACGCCCGGATGAGCCGCAAGGTCCGGGGAGGCCGCGGCGCATTCATGGGCATGGACGTGCTCGTACTGAACACGGTGGGCCGCCGCAGCGAGCAGCCGCGGGAGACCCCGCTGGCGTGGTTCGCCGACGACGAGGACGGCTGGCTGGTCGTCGCCTCGGGCGGCGGTAGCCGGCACCCCGACTGGCACGCCAACCTGATGGCGCACCCCGAGCGCGCGTCGGTCGAACTGCCCGGCCGCGGCGCCGTACCGGTGGTGCCGCACCGGCTGAGGGGCGCCGACCGCGAGCAGGCGTGGCAGCGCATCACCGAGGCCCAGCCCCGCTACGGCAAGTACCAGGCCAAGTCCGACCGCGAGTACCCGGTCGTCCGGCTCGTCCTCCGCTGACCGCCCGCTCAGCGCGGCCTCCGGCGGGCATCCCGGTCCCGGCGGACCCGGGGGGCGCGGGAGCGGTGAAGCCCGCGCCGGCCGGGCCGGCGGAGAGCGGTTCGAGCAGGCGCCCGGCGGTTGGCCGGGCGATCCGGCCCGCGCTGTGGAGGCGTTCCCGGAGGTCGTTTTCGAGCGCGTCGCCGACCTTGCTGTACCGGGCGGCCGCCTGATCGCGCAGCCGGCCGCCCGGTCGGCGGCGCTGACCCCGCAGAGCCGGGACCGCGTCCGCGGCCTGGTCGCCGAGCAGCGCGAACGGGTCCCGCGCCGTAGCGCGTCCGGGGCCGGCCCGCGAGCAGGAGCAGCGGCGGCCCGCCGGACGGCGGGGCGTGGACGCGGCCCTCGCGGACCGCCGCCGAGCGCCGGGTCCGCCACGCCGATCCCCGTGTCCGCGGGCCGTCCCGATCCGCCGATCACCGTTCGTGGGGCTGCGATCACGGATAGACTGGCCGCCCCGGCGGTGCCGCGCCCCCACACGGCACCGGGTTCACACCCCCGACGACGTCAGCGAGCGCCCGTTCCGCTCTCGGCCCCTGAACTCGGAGACCACCGCATGCACGACAGCGACTTCGCCACCTCCGACACGGTCCCGCCTTCTCTCCCGGGGATCGACCTGTCCCGCCCCTCCATCGCGCGGATGTACGACGCCGGTATCGGCGGCAAGGACAACTTCGAGATCGACCGCGAGGCGGCCATCGCACTCGAGGACCTGGTCCCGGGGACCTTCGCCATGGCCCGCGCCAACCGCGACTACCTGTCGCGCGCCGTCGACCACGTCGCGCGCTCGGGCGTGCGCCAGTACATCGACCTCGGCTCCGGCCTGCCGACCATGGAGAACACCCACGAGATCGCGCAGCGCCACCACCCCGGCGCCGGCGTGGTCTACGTCGACAACGACCCGATCGTCCTGGCCCACGGCCGGGCGCTGCTCGCCGAGAACGAGTCGACGACCGTGATCACCTCCGACCTGTGCGACGTCGACCGGGTGCTCGGCGACGCCGACACCGAACGCATCATCGACTTCACCGAGCCGGTCTGCGTCATGCTGGTGTCGCTGCTGCACTGCCTCCCCGACGACAGGGACCCGTTCGGCGTCGTGCGCGCCTACTTCGACCGGCTGGCGCCCGGCTCGTGCCTGGTCTACAGTCACATCGTCTCCGACGACGAGGAGGCCGCTCGGTCCTTCACCGACCGCGTGCACTCCTCCGGCGCCTACTGGGGCCGGGTGCGCACTCCCGACGAGGCGTCCCGGGCGTTCGAGGGGATGCGGCTGGTCTCCCCGTCGCCGAGCGGGGACTTCCCCGCGGTCGCCGTCGACTGCTCGACGTGGCGCGTGCCGGGGGTCGAACCCCAGCGCCGCCCGGCCGACGCGGAGGTCCTCATCTGGGAGCACGCCGGGGTCGCCTTCGTCTGACCGCCGCGCGCCGGCGGCCGCGCCGGGGCGGGGGCCCGCGGCGCTCACCCCTGCGCGGCCGCCCGGCCGCTGCGCCGGGCGGCGAGGGAGCGCGGCATCGGGACGCCGGCACTGCGGCGGGCCGGGCGGCCGAGACGCAGGCCTGCGGCCGCGAACCCGCGGCCGCAGACCGCAGACCGGGGACCGGGAACGACCGTCTGCACACCGCCACCGCGAAATGCCAGGGTCGACGCATGCCACAGGTCCACATCATCGCCAGGTCCGCGTGGGGCGCCCGCGCCCCGCGCGATCGGAGCAGCGTCTCGTGGGACGCCCGCACCGAGGTCGTCGTCCACCACTCAGCGGAGCCCGCCATGCAGACGGTCCGCTCCATCCAGGACTTCCACATGGACGGCCGCGGGTGGTCCGACATCGGCTACAACTTCCTCGTCGACGACGCCGGCAGCGCCTACGAAGGGCGCGGATGGCTGGTGGCCGGTGCCCACGCCCTCGGCCACAACACCAGCGGGATCGGCATCTGCTACATCGGCCAGAACGACCCCACCTCCGCCGCGAAGGCCGCCATCCGCGCGCTCTACGACGAGGCGTGCGACCGCGCGGGGCGGCGGCTGGCGGCCAAGGGCCACCGCGACGTCAACAGCACCACCTGCCCCGGCGACCACCTGCACGCCTGGGTCCACGACGGCATGCCCGCAGAGGGGCCCGGAGGAGACCGGATTCCCTGACCGGCCTGCGCACGGGCGAAGGCGAGCACCGGCGGACCTGCCCCGGCGGCCGCGCGGGCTCAGGCGCCGCGCGTGGCGGGCGCGCCGGTCACCCCTCCGGCTGCGCGAACACCAGCCCGTGCCCCGGCGGAGTGTCGCTGGTGCCGCCCGCCGCGCCCACGGACACGCCGGAGGGCCGCGCCAAGGCGCCGAGGTCGGCGAAGGACGCCCGTTCGACGTCCTCGACCATGGACACGGCGGGCACGCACTGCGCCAGCTGGACGGAAAGGTCCGGCAGCAGGTGGGGCGCCACGGGGACGCTGAAGGCGGCGGCCAGGTCGGCGATGCGCAGGAACGGGGTGATCCCGCCGACGCGCACGACGTTGGGCTGGGCGACGTCGCAGACGCCGCGTACCAGAGCGTCGCGGAAGGAGCGGACGGTGCGCAGGTTCTCGCCGATCGCGAAGGGGACGGCGGTGGCCGCGCGCAGCCGCGCGTGGGCCTGCAGGTCGTCGGCCGGCAGCGGCTCCTCGATCCAGTACGGGTCGAACCCGGCCAGCGTCCCCATCGCGCGGACGGCGCCGGGCAGGTCCCAGCGCTGGTTGGCGTCGATCATCAGCCGGCCGTACGGCCCCAGGAGCTCGCGCACGCGGGCGACACGCTCGACGTCGCGTTCGAGGTCGGCCGAGCCCACCTTCATCTTGACGGCACTGTGGCCGGCGGCGGTGAACCGGCGCACCTGGTCCAGCAGCTCCTCCAGCCCGCGGTCCAGGTTCACCCCGCTGCCGTAGCAGGGGACGCTGTCGCGGCGGCGGCCGATGAGGTCGACCAGGCTCAGCCCGAGGGCGCGGGCACGCAGGTCCCACAGCGCGATGTCGACCGCGGCGAGGGCCATGGCGCTGATACCGCCGGGGCCGGCCTCGTGCAGGTGCGTGTACAGCTGTTCCCAGCGCGGCGCCGGGGCTGGGTCGCGCCCCACCAGCACCGGCGCGCAGTCGTGCTCCACGACCGCGCGCACCGCCTCGCCGCCCACGCGCGGTGTCCAGCCGAACCCGCTGCCCTCGGCTCCGCTGTCCGTGGTGACCGTGACGACGACGAGGTCGTGGTGGGAGACGCCGCCGTCCCAGGTGTCCTGCAGCGGGAACCGCCGCACGGAGGCCTCGACGCCCGCGATGCGCATCAGCGGGCCCCCTCCGCGACGGCCGCGAGCCCGTGCTCCACGAGCCGCTCCAGTTCCGCGGTGTCGGCGGCCGAGGGGTCGACGAAGGGCGCGCGCACCGGGCCGCAGTCGGTGCCGCGGAGCCGCAGGCCGGTCTTGACCAGCGCGACCGCATAGCCCGGCGTGCGGTCGCGGATGGCGGCCAGCGGGCGGTAGAACTCGTCGAGGAGCCGCTCGGCGAGCGGGTCGCCGGCGCGCCACGCCCGGTAGAACGCCGTGGCGACCTCCGGCACGAACGCGAACGCCGCCGAGGAGTACAGGTCGACGCCGATCCCCTGGTAGGCGTGCACCGTCAGTTCGGCGGTCGGCAGCCCGTTGAAGAACAGGAAGTCGCCGCCGACCCGCGCCCGCACGGCCATCACGTTCTGCCGCATGCGGTCGAGGTCGCCCATCCCGTCCTTGATCCCCACGACGTTGGGCAGCGCCGCGACCTCGGCGGCGGACGCGGGGGCGAGCGCCATGGTGGAGCGCTGGTAGACGATCACCGGGAGGTCGGCGGACTCGGCGACTGCCCGGACGTAGTCGACCATCCCCTGCTGCGGTGCACCGACGAGGTAGGGCGGGAGCAGCAGGACGCCGTCGGCTCCGGCGGCGCGGGCCGCCGCGACCTGCTCGACGGCGGTGCCCAGGCTGCCTCCGGCACCGGCGACGACCGGCGCGCGGCCGCCCGCTGCGCCGACGGCTGTGCGCACGACCGCCTCCTGCTCCGCGGTCGACAGTGCGTGGATCTCGCCGGTCCCGCAGGCGGCGAAGACTGCGCCGGGACCGTGGTCCAGCCGGGTTCCGATGTGGTCGGCCAGGGCCGCGTGGTCCACGGCCCCGCTTCGGTCGAACGGCGTGACCGGGAAGAACAGGATGCCGTCCAGTTTCATGTCGCTCCTCGAATCGTGCGGCGCGGGCGGGTTCGGTCGGGTTCGGTGGGCCGCATGCGGCGCGGGCGCGGACCGGGCGGGGCGTGCGCCGCCAAGGCGGCGGCCTTCCCGGGGCCTTTTGTACGGTGCGGAAGCGGGCCGCTCAGCGGCGCACCGGCGAGCGCGCCGTCTGCGGCGGCGACGCGCGTCCGCCCGTCGGGCACCGCCTGCTCCCGCCCGACGGACAGGACCGCGGACTCCGCGGCGGCCCCGCGCTCCCAGCGCCCGCGAATCGTGCCGCCGCCCCGCTCGGCGGCGCCCTTCCCGTCCTCCTCCGCCGCAGCGGCGGGCGGTGTCGCATCCGGCACCTCGACTCCGATCATCACCCGCTGTCACACGGCGGCTCTACACCTCGCCGGAAACCGGTTTCCAACCTACTGACCGTGACGTGCGTGTCAACCCCGCACGAGGGCCGCCACGGCGGCGGAACGGAAGGACCGCCGGCGCGCACGGCGTGCCCGCGGCAGACCCGCCCTCGGAAGGCGGCGGCCGGAGGAGCGGCCTCCCTGCGCAGAAGCGCGGGTCAGCGGAGCGCGGGCCCGGTGCTCTGGCGGACCTCGAGGCGCGGGGTGAAACACACGTCGGCCGGCGGCGCCTCGCCGCGCAGCATGGCGCCGAGGCGCTGCCACGCCTCGCGCCCCAGGTCCTCCTGCGGTACGGCGACGGTGGTCAGGCGCGGTGCCGTGTAGCGGGACAGCGGGATGTCGTCGAAGCCGACCACGCTGACCTGGTCGGGGACCCGCACACCGATCTCGTCCAGCTTGCCCTGCGCCCCCAGCGCGACCAGGTCGTTGTAGCCGACGATCGCCGTGGCACCCGTCGCCAGGGCCCGGTCGGCGGCTTCGAAGCCGTCCTCGAGCATCGAGCCGCACTCGACGACGTGCAGGGCGAAGCGGCCCTCGGCCGCCGCCTCCAGCGTCTCCCGGCGCTCCCGGTTGGGGACGCTCGCCCGCGGACCCTCCAGGTAGGCGACCCGGCTGTGCCCCAGCCAGCCCAGATGGGCGCACACTGCGCGCACACCCGAGGCGTAGTCGACCGCGACGGTGGGCGCGCCCACGCCCTCGACGTTCCGGTTGACCAGCACGAACGGCTCGATGGTGTGCGCCAGTTCCGCCAGCTCGCGGTCGTGGCTGCGCGGTGAGCACAGCACCAGGCCGTCGGCCCGGAGCCTGCTCTCCTGGGCGAGCACCAGCTCCTCGAGCGGCAGTTCGTGGCTGTCGGTGACCAGCAGCCGGTAGCCGTCCCGCCCGGCGGCCCGGCTGAGGCCGCGCAGGACCGACTGGAACATGGGGTTGCCCAGGTCGGGCACCGTGATCGCGACGAGGCCGGTGCGCCCCCGGGCGAGCCCTTGGGCGACGGCGCTGGGGCGGTAGCCCAGGGACGCCGCCGTCTGCTGGACGCGCCGGGCGAGGTCCGGGGCCACCGTCTCCCGGTTGTTCATGACCCGCGACACCGTCGCCGGCGAGACCCCCGCCGCCCTGGCCACGTCGCGGATGGTGACGGTCTGACCGCGCCGGCGCTGCCCGGCGCCGGTCTCCGCCGGCCCGGCGACGGGTCCTGCGGCCTCGTCCAACGTCGACCCCGATTCCGTCGTGCCGCGCCTTCGCCGCCGCACCCCCCGGGAAACCGATTTCTCCCGCCAGCATACTGGAGGGACCGGGGTCACCGGCGGTGCGCCGAAAGCCCGTCAGCGCCGGCGCCGGGCACCGCCGATGCCGCGGCACACGGCCGGGCACGGCGCCCGCGGCCGGGAGCCCCGACACAGGTGTCCGCAACCGGTCAGGCGCTTGCCCGCCGACGTGCAGCCCCCGACCATCGGGCTGCACCCGCTTGCCCGCTCGCGATGGGAGACGGCGACCATGGACATCATTGCGGTCCTCCCGGCGTTCCTGGCCGCCGTCGTACTGATCTCGGTTTCGCCGGGACCGGCTATGGCGCTGATCGTCCGGCGGGCCGCACTGCGCGGGTTCGGCGCGAGCGTGGCGACCGTGCTCGGGCTGGAATCGGGGCTCTTCCTGTGGGCGATCGCGGCGAGCCTCGGAGCCGCGGCCCTGGTCGCCGCCTCCGGCACCGCCTACCTCGTACTGCAGATCGCCGGCGCGTCGTTCCTGGCCTTCCTGGGCATCCGCGCATGGGCCTCGGCCGTGCGCTCCCGGCGGGCGGCCGACGACGGCACGGACACCGAACACGGCGGGCCGGGGGAGGCCGGCGGCGCGGCGGCCGACGACCGACGGGCGGCTCCCCGGTTCGCGGCCGCCAAGGCGTTCTCCGAAGGCCTGTTCGTCCAGCTCGCCAACCCCAAGGCGGCGGTCTTCATGTTCGCCTTCTATCCGCAGTTCATCCCGCCGGGCCGGCCGGTGCTCGCCACGACGTCGGTGCTGGCGCTCGTCCAGGTCACCGTGGAGACCGCGATCTACCTGTCGCTGGCCGCGGGCGTGGCGCGGGCGGGGGCCTGGTTCCGGCGCCCCGCGATCCGGCGCCGGCTGGAGGCCGCCACCGGAACCGTGCTGCTGGCGCTCGCCGGGCGGATGCTGCTGACGCCGCGCTGACCGGCCGCCCCACCGCCGGGCGGTGCCCGGTTGAGGACGCTCTGCCTAGGGTGGGTGCCATGCTGCTGGAGGACTTGGCCGCCGAGACCGCGGCGCTGGCGGACCGGGCCCCGTCGCGGGCGTTCCTCGGCCTGGCGGGCGCGCCGGGAGCGGGCAAGTCGGCGCTGGCGCGGTACCTGGTCGACGAGGTGCGCGCGGAGCTGGGCCCCGACACCGCCGCCTACCTGCCCATGGACGGGTTCCACCTGTCCAACGCCCAGCTGGACCGGCTCGGCCGCCGCGACCGCAAGGGCGCTCCCGACACCTTCGACGTACACGGATACCTCGCGCTGCTGCGGCGCCTGCACGCCGTGGCCGACGCGCCGGTCTACGCACCCGACTTCGACCGCGCCGCCGACGAACCCATCGCCGCCCGCCTGGCCGTCGAGCCGGGCGTCCGGCTGATCGTGACCGAGGGCAACTACCTCGCCGAGGACGCGCCGCTGTGGCGGGAGGTCCGGGCGCTGCTGACCGACCTCTGGTACGTCGAGGCCGACGACGAGACCCGAGAGGCGCGCCTGGTCGAACGCCAGCTCACCGGAGGCCGCAGCCTCGATGAGGCGCGCGCGTGGGTGCGGCGCAGCGACCGCGCCAACGGGGAGCTCGTCAAGGCCACCCGCCGGAACTGCTCCCGCGTCGTCCGCCTGGGCGACGCGGAGCCGCTGCGGCGCAAGGCCGCCGGCCCGGGCGGGAGGAGGCCGTCGGAAGGAACCGCCGGCGGACCGGTTGCCGACTCCTGGCGAGACGGAGCCTAGAGACAGCGGTGCGGACCGGCCCGATCCCGCTGCGGCCCCTGTGGAGGCCGCCCGCGCCTGCGGCGCCGAGGCGGGCCCGGGCGTGCAGCGCACCGGGCGTGCGGCCGATGACGGGACGTTTCCTTCTCTTTACATAACGCGTTCTCTGATTTAGAGTCCAGCGAGATTGGGAGCGCTCCCATCGGCGTGGGCGTTCCACTGTCCACGGGGGCCGCTGCAACGACAAAGGACTTCGTGCATGTTCCGAGAATTTTTGCGCCCGATCGCCGGCGCCGCGCTCGTCCTGGCTGCTGCGGTGGCAGCCGGCCCGACTCCCGCTTCGGCCGCCGAGTCGCAGTTCTACGTCAACCCGGACATGGCCTCGGCCCAGTGGGTCCGGGACAATCCCCAGGACTCGCGCGCCGACGTCATCGCCAACCGCATCGCCGACGTCCCGCAGGCCACCTGGTTCACCCGGCACAACCCCGGTGAGGTCCAGGGCCGGGTGGACGCCCTGGTCGGGGCGGCACAGGCGGCCGGGAAGATCCCGATCATGGTCGTCTACAACATCCCCAACCGCGACTGCAGCAACCACAGCGGGGGCGGCGCGCCGGACCACGCCTCCTACCGCAACTGGGTCGACCAGGTCGCCGCCGGGCTGAACGGCCGCCCGGCCACGATCGTGCTGGAGCCGGACGTGCTCTCGCTGATGAGCAACTGCATGGACCAGGGCCAGCAGGGCCAGGTCATGGACTCCATGGCCTACGCGGGCAAGGCGCTCATGGCCGGGTCCTCCCAGGCCCGCGTGTACATGGACGCCGGCCACTCCCAGTGGCACTCGCCCGGCGAGATCGCCTCGCGGCTCAACGGCGCCGACGTCGCCGGCAGCGCACACGGCATCGCCACCAACGTGTCCAACTACAACCGGACCGGCGACGAGGTCTCCTACGCCGAGCAGGTCATCTCCGCCACCGGGCACTCCGGGCTGCGCGCCGTCGTCGACACCAGCCGCAACGGCAACGGCCCGCTGGGCTCGGAGTGGTGCGACCCCGAGGGCCGGGCCATCGGCACCGAGAGCACGACCGACACCGGCAACGCGACGATCGACGCGTTCCTGTGGGTGAAGCTGCCGGGCGAGGCCGACGGCTGCGCCGCCGGAGCCGGCGAGTTCGTCCCCCAGCTCGCCTACGACATGGCGGTGGCCGCGGGCGCCGATCCGGAGCCGGATCCCGACCCCGAGCCCACGCCCGAGCCGGGTGACGGCTGCGAGGCCGAGTACGCCGTCTCCAACGAGTGGTCCAGCGGCTTCCAGGCCAGTGTGACGGTAACGGCGGGCTCCGACATCAGCGGCTGGGAGGTCGCCATCGACTTCCCGGACGGCCAGAGCGTCGAGCAGGCGTGGAACGCCGAGGTCGCGGGCAGCGGCGGCGCCTACACCGCCGAGAACGTGAGCCACAACGGCAGCCTGAGCGCAGGCCAGAGCACCGAGTTCGGTTTCACCGGCACGCACAGCGGCGCCAACGGGGCGCCCGAGCTGACCTGCACGGCGAGCTGACCCGGACGCCGACCGCAGGCAACGGAGACGTCGACCCTGTGGGGAGGGCGCGGACGCGCCCTCCCCACAGGCGGTCGCGGCGCGCCGGGGCTCAGCTCTCCTCGAAGTCCTCGCGGTCGGTGTCGGCCTGCTCCATCGCGTCCTGAAGCTCGGCCTCCATCTCGCGGCGGGTGTCGGGCCCGCGCTCGCCGCGGTCGCGCTCGTCAGGGAGCGCCTGGTCGGTGTCCTCGGTCTTCTTGCCGGACTCTTCGGGCATCGTCATGGGAACTCCTCGGCGATCTACGGCGGCTGCCCGCTACCCGGCCGACCGCGGCTCACACCGGTGCGAGCGCAGCGTACGTCCGCGATCGGCGGCCTCCGCTCCCCGCCCGCATCCCGGTCCTGGTGCGGCCAACGAGTTTGTGTTACAAAGTAGTTGGCACCATAGAACGCGAGATCGGGGAGACGGCGTGATGACAGCAGAGGACGACGGGCGTCCCGCCGAGGACGCGCTGTTCGATCCGGCCGCGTCGCGTGAACTCATCGAGCGGCAGCGCGACACCGCCGAAAGCGAACTGGCCCCGGACTGGCGGCTGCTCTATGCGGTGTGGGGCCTCGCCCTGCTCACCGGCTACGGCTGCCTCTACCTGCAGCGGGCGGTGCTGTCCGGCGTTCATCCCGCGATCGCGGGGGCGGCCATGTTCCTGGCGCTCCTGGCGGCGCTGGTCGTCACGACGCGCCACGACATCCGCCTCAACCGCGGCCTGCGCGGGCCCTCCGCGCTCGCCGGGGCGCGGATCGGATGGGCCTATGTGGCCGGGTTCGCCGTCGTCGGGGTCTGCGCGTGGAGCCTGTACCGCGGCGGTGCGCCCGAGCCGCTGGTCTGGCTCGCGTTCGCCGGACTCTCGCTGCTGGTCATCGGGCTGGTCTCGATGGTCTCGGCCGCCTGGGAGCACGAGCGGCTGCGCTTCGGTCTGGGCGGGTGGATCCTGGCCGCCGACGCGCTGGGGCTGGTCGTCGGGATGCCGCACGCCTACCTCGTGCTCTCCATCGGAGGCGGCGGCGGGTTCCTCGCCGCCGCGGCTCTGCTCACCGTCCGCCGTGCCGCCCGCGCACGGCGGGCGTAGCCGAGTCCGTTGGGGGACCGACGATGAACCCTCTGCCGGAACTCAACCCCGTGATCCACGCGCAGGGGCGGCTGCGGGTGATGGTCACCCTGCAGGCGCTGCCTCCCGGTGACCAGCTCGCGTTCGCCCGGCTGCGCGAGATCCTCGAGATGACCTCGGGCAACCTGTCCGTGCACGTGCGCAAGCTGGAGGAGGCCGAGTACGTCCGAAGCGTCAAGACCTACGAACGCCGGAGTCCGATCACCTACTTCTCCTTGACCGCCCAAGGGCGGCACGCGCTGGAGGAGTACGTCCAGGCGCTGCAGACCATGCTGAGCGCCAACGGCCCCGCATCAGCCACCACCGAGAGGCCCCCCGGAGGCGCCCCGTGACACCTCCCCTCGCCCGGCTGCACAACGTGTCCCGCCTCTACGGGACAGCGCTGGCGCTCGACCGCGTCAGCCTCGACATCGGCCCCGGAGCCGTCCTGGGCCTGCTCGGCCCCAACGGCGCGGGCAAGTCCACCCTGATCAACCTGGTGTGCGGGCTGCGCCGGCCCACCCAAGGCGAGGTCGAACTGTTCGGCGGCTCCCCCCAGGACCCCCGGCGCCGCCGCGCCCTGGGCATGACCCCCCAGCAGACCGGCCTGCCGGAGACGCTGCGGGTGCGCGAGGTGATCGACTTCGTCTCCCGGCACTACCCCGATCCCCTGCCGGCCTCCGACCTGCTGGAGCGCTTCGGCCTCATCGGCCTGGAGAAGCGCCAGACCGGCAGCCTCTCCGGAGGCCAGCAGCGCCGCCTCGCGGTCGGCCTGGCGTTCTTGGGCCGCCCCGAACTCGTGCTGCTGGACGAGCCCACGACCGGGCTCGACGTCTCGGCCCGCCGCGCCGTCTGGGAGGGCATCCGCTCCTACATCGGCAACGGCGGGACGATCCTGCTGACGAGCCACTACATGGAGGAGATGGAGGCGCTCTCGGAGCGCATCGTCGTGCTCAAGCACGGCCGCGTGGTCGCCGACGGCACGCCGCAGGAGGTCACCGAGGCGGCCTCGCGCAGGTCCATCAGCTTCGAGGCCGACGAGGTCCCCGAGCTGGAGGGCGTTGTGGGCCGGGAGCGCCGCGGCGACCGCCAAGTCCTCTACACCGAGGACACCGACTCGCTCGTGCGCGCGCTCGTGCGCAGCGGCGCCTCCTTCACCGGGCTGGACATCCACCGGCCCAGCCTCGAAGAGGCGTTCCTGGAGATCGAGGCGGAGGCCGTCCCGGACGACGGCTCCGCCGGCGACCCGACCCCCGAGCCCGCCGCCGGAACCGCGGAGGTGTCCCGATGACCCTGGCCGTGCAGCACGCCCGCCTGCTGTTCCTGGAGACCGCCCGCGTACCCATCGCGCTGGGCTTCAACGTCGCCTTCCCGACCGTGCTGATGATGTTCTTCGTGGTGCCCAACGGCGCGATCGCCGACGACCCGCGGGCCGCCACGCTGGCGACGGCGCAGATCACCGTGTTCGCCGTGATGAACGCCTGCCTGCTCAACTTCGGCGTGGGCGTGGCCGAGGAGCGCGCCCGCGCTTGGGACCCCTACCTGCGGACCCTGCCGGCGGGCCCGGTGCCGCGCATGGCCGGGCGGCTGATGAACGGGTTCGCCTACGTCCTGCTGGCCGTGATCCCGGTCGCGGTGCTGGCCCCGCTGCTGACGGAGGCGACGCTGCCTGCGACCTCGGCGGCACTGGCGCTGCCCGTGATCCTGTTCGGCTGCCTGCCGTTCCTCTTCGGCGGGTTCGCGATCGGTTTCAGCATGTCGATCAAGGGCGCGCTCCCGGCGGCCCAGGCGGTGATGTTCCCCATGGCCTTCGCCGGCGGGCTGTTCCTGCCCCCCGATACCTTCCCCGCCTGGCTGGACACCGCTTCGCACGCGCTGCCCACGCGCGCGGCCAGAGAGCTGTCGGTGTGGGCGGTGACCGACGGCACCGCGCTGTCGCAGACGGCGATCGTGGTGCTGGCCGGCTGGACGGCGCTCACCGCGGTGCTGGCGGTGTGGGCCTATCGGCGTGACGAGGGACGACGCTTCCGCTGACGTGGGTGGCACCCGATCAGCAGCGCAATTCCGTAACATGAAAAACTTTCACCCTTGCCCCATGACCAGCATCATTCGTCCCTCTTATTGCATTTGCCCCATTTGAGACGTACGGTAGTGCCCTGCACGGCGGCATTCGCCCCTCACCAGGAGCAACAACCGCCAGCACAAAACGAACGCATAGTGAATACGGCGTTAAGCAGACAAGGAGTGGGCGACCCCCCGACGTTGTACTGAAAACAATTGAATTCATATTCGGCACATCAGACGCCCCGGATGTACCGATGTGTGCGGTGAGCCCTGACCGAGCTGTCGCGCAGCAGGATCGGCGGCAGTTGCGGCGGGAACCACCTGCGCAGCCGCTTTCACAGTCACCTCAGGTGACCGCAAACCCGATCGCCCGTGGGGCCCCGCCCCAGGGCGGAAATCGAGCGAGCGAAAGGGTCCTAGCGTGTGCGTAACGCGGGCGAATCCAGAAACCGGTGCGATGACGGCCGATTCGGCTCGGTCGGAACAGCGGTACCGCCGCAGACCCCCCGCGCACCTGGGAGGTGACCCGGCCGCACGCGCGAATTGACGCTTCCGATGCGCGGATCCCCCAACCCCATCACCCTGACCGTCGCCGACCACTATTCCCTGGGCCGCGCCGCATGGCGCGGCATTCTCGCGCCCGACGACGGGTTCGAGGTCGTCGCCGAGGTCAGCTGCCCGGCCGGCATCAACCGGACCGCACGCGGAGCGCGGCAGGACATCCTCCTGACCGACCTCTGCTTCCAGGGCGTGCACCCCTTCGACGAGATCTCCCGGGCGAGCACGCACACGCGTGTCGTGGTGATCACCCGGCACGAGGAGACCGAAGTGGTCCGCGAGACGATGCGCTGCGGTGTGCGCGCCTACCTGCCCAAGACGTCCAGCGTCGACGAGCTGTTCACCGCGCTGCGCACGGTGGCCGACGACGACCTCTACCTGCACCACAGCATCGGCTGCAAGCTCGCCTCCGGCCCCGACGACTGCACCACGGCCCGGGAGCGCGAGGTGATCCGGCTGCTGGCCAGCGGGCACACCATCGACACGGCCGCCTCGATGCTGCACGTCAGCTCGCGCACCATCGAGGGCGACCGCGCCGCCCTGCGGGACAAGCTGGGCCTGCAGACACGGGCCGAGCTGTTCGCCTACGCCCGCGACCGGGGCTTCTTACTCCTGAGCTGCCCCGACCTGCCGACGCCGTCCTGAACGCGCCGAGGCGGGCCCGGCAAGAGCGGGTCTCCCGGAACCCCGGCCGGGGTTCCGGGAGACCCGGCGCCGCCGCTACCTCCGCGAGGCCGCCGGTCCGGCGGGCACGGCAGGCGCCGCTAGGTGGAGCAGACCGAGCAGCACGAGCACACCGCGCAGCAGGAGCAGGACTCACACGAGCTTGAGCCCGACGAGGCGCCGGTCTCGGGCAGCGCGACCGCGTCGCGCACCGTCGCGACCTCGACCGAGTCGAACGACAGGTCGCCCAGGTCCAGGTCACCGAAGTCGACGGTCACAGACTCGTCCATGGTTCTCACCTCCTCCCCGCACGGGGACCGGTGAAGGGGGATGGGGGCCGCGGCCCGCGTGAGCGCGAAGGCTCCGCGAGCCGCGGCGACGGAGGGGTCAGGTGGAGCAGACCGAGCAGCAGGAGCACCCGACGCAGCACGAGCAGGAGTCGCACGAGCTGGAGCCGGAGGACGCCCCGGTCTCGGGCAGCGCGACCGCGTCGCGCACCGTGGCCACCTCGACCGAGTCGAACGACAGGTCGCCCAGGTCCAGGTCACCGAAGTCGACCGTGAGAGTCTTGTCCACGATTGTTTCTCCGTTCTCTTGCACAAGCGGATGGGAAGGCGATCGGCCGTGGTCCCCGGACGGGGGACACACTCCGGGGACCACGGGTCACCCCACTCAGGTGGAGCAGACCGAGCAGCAGGAGCACCCGACGCAGCACGAGCAGGAGTCGCACGAGCTGGACGCGGAGGATGCACCGGTCTCGGGCAGCGCGACCGCGTCGCGCACCGTCGCGACCTCGACCGAGTCGAACGACAGGTCGCCCAGGTCCAGGTCACCGAAGTCGACGGTCAGAGACTTGTCCATGGAATTCACCTCCCTTCCTGGATAGCGGGCGTATCTGGCGACCGGCCGGGAGCGGTGCCCCCGGCCGGGGTCTGGGAGGCGCCCGGCGCGGGGCGGGCGCGGTGGTAGAAGCCGGCAAGTTCGCCGCGGCCGACACCGTCGAGAAGGCCCGTGCGACCCCACGCGCGGTGGGTCTCCGCGGCGGCCCGCTCGGCGGCGGCGCCGTCCAGGCCCAGTCCGGCCAGGTCGGCGGGCAGGTTCCACTCCGCCAGCCGGCGGGCGAGTGCGGCCGGAAGGTCCGCGTGCGCGTCCGGGCCGAGCTCCGGCGCGAGCGCACCGGCCAGCCGGGCGAGCCGTCCGGGGGCCGCCCAGCGGGCCCCGATCCCGCCCGCGGCGGCCTCGGCGAGGTAGGCGGGCAGCAGCGCCGCCATCGCCGGCCCCTTGCCGGTTCCCGCGAGGTCGGCCACGGCGTCCTGCAGGTACCACAGCACGTGGCCCCACGGCTCCCGGCCGAGCCCCGGCAGCTGCGTCGCCGAGACCGACACCAGCCACGCGAGGTCGGCGCGTGCCGGCTCGGATGCGTCGGACGCGGCCGCGCCGCACGCGGCGGAGACCGTGCGCAGGCAGTGTGCGGCCAGGGCTTCGGCCAGCGCGTCTGTGGTGCCCAGCGCGGCACCGGAGGCCAGGTAGGGGCAGACGATGCGGCACAGGGTCTCGACGCCGCCCTCCACCAGCCGCGCGGCGGGCAGGGCCGCGGTGAGCGCGGGGTCGATGAGCGCGGTGGCGGGTGCGAGCAGCCCGGAGACCAGCAGCCGCTTGCGGCCGGAGTGGCGCAGCGCGGCGACGCTGTTCAGCTCCGAGCCGGTCGCGGCGGTGCTGGGGACCAGCAGCGTCGGCAGGCCGGGCCGGGCGCGGCCGCCCCCCGGAGCGTCCAGCTCGACGACTCCGTGCACGGCCCACCGCGGGTCGTCGAGCAGCCCGGGGTTGGTGGCGGCCAGGGCCGCGGCCTTGGCCGTGTCCATGGTGCTGCCGCCGCCGAGCGCCAGCACCGCGTCCGCCCCGGTGCGCCCCAGCTCCTGCGCCAGTCCGCGCACCGAGTCCACGGTGGGCGGTCCGGCGACCTCGTGGACCGCCACCGGTGCCACACCGTGGGCGGCCAGGCCGGCGAGCGCGGCCGCGGCCGCGGGAAGCCGCGCCGCGCGGGCGTCCACGACAGCGGCGACCGCGCCGCCCAGGGCGGCGGTCTCCGGGCCGAGGCCGTCCAGGGCGCCCGCGCCGCACACGGTGCGCGTGGGCACCTGCCAGACGAAGCCGCTCGGCGCCGCACTCATCGCAGGTCCAGCTCGTCGAAGACGCGTCCGGCGGCCTCGGCGATCGTGCGCACGTCGTCCTCGGTGACCACCAGCGGCGGCAGCAGGGCGAACCCGCGCTCGGAGGGGTGCACGATCACGCCCAGGGAGCGGAACCGCTCGACGACCATGCTGACCTCGTCCATGCCGGGCCCGGTGCCGCTGCCCTCCAGGTGCACGCCGAGCATGAGGCCGCGCCCCACCGGTTCGCGGGCCTGGCCGCGGGCGCGCGGCAGGACCTCGCTCAGGGCCGCGGACAGCTCGGCGCCCAGCCGGGCGGCGCGGGGCACGAGCTTGTCCTCCTCGATCACGTCCAACGTCGCCAGCGCGGCGGCGCAGGCCAGCGGGTTGCCCGCCTGGGTCTCGCCGGTGAGCAGGGCCGCCTCCCGCTCCTGGAACGCGGCCCAGACGCGCTCGTGGACGAGGACCGCCGACAGCGGCAGGTACCCGCTGTTGATGCCCTTGGACAGCACCACCGCGTCAGGCTCCAGGCCGAACTGCTCAGAGCAGAACATCGTGCCGGTGCGGCCGAAGCCGGTGGCGACCTCGTCGGCGATGAGCAGGATGTCGCGGGAGCGGCACAGCTCGCTCAGGCCGCGGAAGAAGTCGGGGTGGGGCACGAGGACGCCGGCCGATCCCAGGATCGGCTCGACGATCACCGCCGCGAGCCCGTCGGCCGCTTCGTCCAGCCGCTCCAGCGCGGCGGCGGCGGTCGCGGCGTCCAGCGGAGTGGGCACGTGCACGACCGCGCTGCGGTCCACCCCGTACTCGTCCTGGTCCAGGTCCTCGCCGGTCACCGACAGCGCACCGTAGAGGGTTCCGTGGTAGGAGTCGGCCAGCGCGCCGACGGCGGTGCGCTCCCCGCGCCCGGTAAGGCGCTGGTAGCGGCGGGCCAGCTTGAGCGCGGCGTCGACGCCGCTGGCGCCGGAGGTCCCGTAGAAGACGCGGGTCAGCCCGGGCGCCGGTGCGATGTCGACCAGGCGGCGGGCCAGCCGCAGCGCGGGCTCGTGGGCGAAGCGGAAGAGCGTGCTGTAGGTCAGCACCTCCAGCTGCTCGCGGACCGCCTCCTGGATGCGCGGCTCGTCGAACCCGCAGTGGATGTTCCACAGGCCGGCGTTGGCGCTCAGGTACTCGGTTCCCTCGTCGTCGTAGAGGCGGGCGCCGGAGCCTCCGGCGATGGTCACCGGCGCCTTCAGGTAGGCGGCCATGGGCGTCATCGGGTGCCACAGCGGGTAGTCCGCGGCCGCGCCGTCCTGGGGGATCATGGCTGGTCGCCTCCGTCCGTGCTGCTGGTATCGGGCGTCGTCGCGTGCGTGGGCGAAGGTGTCAGCCGCGCGAGCGCCGCCGCGGCGCGCTCCAGAGCCGCGGCCGCCGCCTCGGCGGACATGGCGTGATGGCGGGCGAGGTGGTCGGCGGCCGCGGCGCCGAGGTCCAGATGCACCTCGACGAGCACGGCCAGCGGCGCGGGGAGGCTCGCCCAGGTGCCCGAGGGGCCGTGGTGCAGCAGGTGGGCGCCGCCGTCGCGCAGCAGCACCAGCCCTGCGGGCCAGCGGGGCGCGGGCGCGGCGGTGTGGCCGAGGGCGCCGCCCAGGCCGCTGACGGCGAGCGTGCCGTCGCCGCCCGACCGGGTGGGCGCGGGAGCGGGATGCTCACCGCGCGCGTCGGCCGCGCGCAGTGCCGCCACGGAGCGCGCCGCGTCCAGCACCCGGTCCAGCCAGGGGCGGGGTGACGTCGGCTCCCATCCCGGCGGCCGGCAGGCGCAACCGGTGGTGGGGCGCTCGCGCAGGGCGGCCCGCAGCTCCTCCAGCGGCTCGCCGACCTTGCCCAGCACCGGGCCGTGGGGGCCTCCGCGCACCCGCCCCCGGGGGTCGACGTAGAGTCGGCGGCCGCGCTCGGCCGGGCAGCCCTCCCGGCCCAGGCGGCACAGCCCGGCGAGCATCGGGGCCGGGTCGAACAGCCGCGCGGGGAGCGCACCGCGGCGCCGGGCCGCGTCGGCGTCGGCGAGCAGCGCGTCGCGGTCGGCCTCGGTGCGGATCAGCAGTACCCCGGGGCCCGGCTCGCGGGGGTCTGCCTCCGCGTAGCCGCGGACCGGCCCCGCCGCGTCGGCGGGCACCGCCGGCGCGTGCGCGACGGTGCCCGCCCCCTCCGCGGGAGTGAGGACGGTACCGCCCGCGGCGACCACGTCGGCCGCCCACCCGGCGTGGGCGGCGACGGGCTCGGAGTGCTCCCACCACAGATCGTGGGCGCCGGCGCTGATGGCGGTGGCGCCGTAGCCGCCGACCAGGGCCCGGTGTGCGAACGCGCGCAGCGTCCGGCGGTGGCGGCGCAGTTCGGCGGCCGCCGCGGCGTGCGGCGGGACGCCCGCGAACGCGGCGAGGGTGGGCAGCCCGGCCAGCAGCGCGGCGGAGGCGTCGGGGACCGCGTCGGGGCAGGCCCGCAGCAGGCGCGCGACCTGTTCGGCGGCGGCCCCGAGGGCGTCCGGACGCCGACCGGACTCCCCTCCGACGCCGGGCACCGTGAACTCCACGGCGCAGGTCAGCCCGGCCGCGCTCGCCGCGCTGAACGCCGCGCGCAGGCGGTGCTCCTCCCCCGCCCGCGCGGTCGCGGCAAGGGTCGCCCGGGTGATCCCCGCGGCGGCCAGCGCCTCGGCCGCCGCCGGGGTCAGCTCCGCGGGACTCAACCGGGGCCGCGGCACCAGGCGGGCACGGGCCAGCCGGTCGGCGAGGCCGCCGAGCCCGGCGACCAGATCACCCTCCGGTGCCCAGGTGCCGTCCCCGGCGGAGACGGGGCGCAGCGCGACCTCGGTCGGCCGGGTCGCACGGCGGGCCAGCAGCTCCAGGTCGGCGAGCGTGTCCCCGGCGCGCGCCCGCACACCCGCGAGGCCCGCCTGGGCGGGGGTGAGGACGCGCGCGGCATAGGGGGAGGCACCGGGCGCGGGCGAGGCCCCGGTGACGCGGGCGAGCGCGCCGGCAAGCTCGTCGGGACCGCAGACGACCGCCGGGCAGCCGGTCAACCGGTCGGCCAGCAGGTCGGCCAGGGGCCGGGCCGGCGCGTCGGCGGCGAGCACGACCCCGCCGGGCGCTCCGCGCCCCAGCGTGTGCGCCCATTCGGTCAGGGGGCCGGTGAATGCGGCGGTGTGCAGATGGACGCGGGCACCCGCGGCGGCCTGGCCGGCCAGGCACTCGGCGGTGGCCAGGTCGGTAGCCGGTCCGATCCGCCCGTCGGCGTCGGCGTGCAGGCGAACGGCGCGCACGGCGGTGCGCTGCTGCGGTGTCATGGCGTCCCCCCTTCGGCCGCGGGGGCCTGCTCCGGCTCGCCGGGGCGGGCGGGTCCGAGAGCGCGCACGGCCGGTGTCCGCGCCGCGGCGAGCGCGGTGGCCAGGGCGAGCACCATGGCCGCGGCGAAGGCCACGACGGTGGCCGCGGGCAGGAACAGGCCCAGGCCCAGGAAGATCACCGGTGCGATCCGGGTGGCGAAGAAGCGCTGCCGTTCGTCGGCCGAGCCGGCGGCGCGCTGGGTGACGATCCCCGAGGCGGTGGCAGTGGCGCACAGCACCAGCGCCCAGACCGCGCCGCCCGGCCACGAGGCGGCGGGTGGCGCGGCCAGGCTGTCCAGCCCGGCGAAGGCGGCCGAAGGCGCGGCCTCGCCGGTACGGCTCCACACGATGACGAGCAGCACCGCGGCGATCTGGAGCACGGCGGCGGCGCGGCCGACGGCCACCTCGGCGGGTCGGCGCAGGCCGCGCTCGCGCAACTCGGCCTCCGCGCGGGCCGCCGCCAGGGCGCGGTCCGGCGGCGCCTCCTCCGCGGCGAACGCGGCGAGCAGGCGTGTGCGCACGATCCGCGCCGCCTGCGCCCGCACCAGCAGCGGCCACAGCGGCAGCCGCCAGGACGCGCCCACCAGCAGGACGGCGAGACCCCACGAGGCGCCGCCGAGCCACGGCGCGCCGACGCGCGCGAAGGGGGCCAGCAGCCACTGGGTGGCCGCTCCGACCGCCTGGATCGCCTCCATCGGCTCCTCCTCTCTGTGGGCGCTCCCCGGTGGCCGCGGACTACGCGGGGTCCGAGGGGGCCGCGCCGGGACTCCTCGGGATCGGCGGACCGGGCGGGCTCAGCGGCGCGGCTCCCAGCGCAGCAGCTTCAGGGTCGCCAGCAGGCCCACCGCGCCCCAGGCCGCGACCACGGCCAGCGCGGGCAGGTCCAGCGCGAGGCCGGTGGCGCCGGGGTCGAACGAGGTCCGCACCAGGGTGGCCATCGGCGCGAACGGCAGCAGGTCGACGACGGTCTGCAGCGGCTCGGGCAGGGCCAGCGGGAAGAAGACGCCCGAGAGGAACAGCAGCGGGAAGAGTGTCGCGGTGCCGATCACCACGCCGCCCTCAAGGGTGGGGATGAAGCGGCTCAGCCCCATGCCCAGCACCGCCGAGGTGAAGCAGCAGACGAAGAAGCCCAGGACGAGGCCGGGCACCGCCAGCGGGCGGATCTCCAGGCCGAACGCCGCCATCGAGATCGCGACCATCAGCAGGACCGATCCCGCGGCCATCACCGTGGAGACGCCGATGCGGCTCATCAGGTGCAGCGTCTTGGGCATCGGCGTCTGTCGGACCCGTTTGAGCACGCCCTTCTCGCGCGCCACGGTCACGCCGATGGCCATGTTGAAGTAGCCCGACGTGGTCACGACGAACACCACGATGGTGGCCGTGGTCGCGCTGACGTTCGGTATGCCGCCGACGGTCTGGCCGTCCTGCAGCAGGTTGAACATGACGTTGAAGAACAGGGGCAGGAACAGCGCCGTCGCCAGCGGGAACGGGGTGCGGACGGCGCTGGTGATCCCATAGCGCATGTCGTGCAGCAGCAGCGCCGGCCAGTTGCGGCTGGGGTTGGGCACCCCGGCGGGCACCGTCGGCCGCGGTTCGAGTGAGGCAGCGGTCATGGTCCTACTCCGTGGTGTGTGCGCCGGTCGGGGCGGTGAGGGCGGTATCGCGGCGGGTGGTCTGCGCGCCGACGATGGAGAGGTAGAGGTCCTCGATGTCGGGGCGGCTGACCTCCAGGTCGGGCAGCGTGTGGTCGTTCGCGCGCGCCCAGCCGGTGAGCTCGTGCAGCGCCTCGGCGGCGTCCTGGGCCACCAGCACGATCCGGCCGTCCTCGGCGCGCGCGAGCCCGGCCAGCCTTTCCGGCAGGTCCGCGGGTGTGATGGCGCCGGCCCGGAACCCGATCCGGCTGCCCTGGTCGGCGAGCAGCTCAGCGGGGGTGCCGATGGCCGCCGGCGAGCCGTCGTAGAGGACCGCGACCCGGTCGACGAGCTTCTGCGCCTCGTCCATGTTGTGCGTGGTCAGCACGATCGTCTTGCCGGCGGCGCGCAGCGCCTCCACGACCCGCCACGCCCGGTCGCGGGCCTCGACGTCGAACCCGGTGGTGGGCTCGTCCAGGAAGATGACGTCGGGGTCGCCCACCAGCGCCAGCGCCAGGTCCAGCCGCCGCTGCTGGCCGCCCGAGAGCCGCCCCACCAGCGAGCGGCGCTTCTCGCCGAGCCCGACCAGGTCGATCAGCTCGTCCACCGGGAGGCTGGAGCGGTAGTAGCCGCCGAAGGCCAGCAGGTGCTCGCGCACGGTCAGATACAGCTCGAAGCTGGCCTGCTGCGGCACGATGCCCAGGCGGTCGCGCAGCCGCGCGCCGGCTTTGCGGGGGTCCAGGCCCAGCACGCGTACCGATCCCCGGTCGGGTACGCCGTGGCCCTCCAGGATCTCCACCAGCGTGGTCTTGCCGGCGCCGTTGGGGCCGAGCAGGCCGAAGATCTCGCCGCGGCGCACCGAGAAGTCCACGTCGCGCAGCGCGCGCACCGGGCCGAAGGACTTGGAGACCCCGGCGACGGTGATGGCGTCGCCGCCGTCCGGCTCCGCGGCCGCCCGCGGTTCCTGCTCTGTCTGCGGGATCATTGCATGGCACCTTCCGTGTGGTTGTGCTGCGTCGCTCGGTCGGGGCGGGCTCCGAGGGGGACCATGTAGCCCAGAAGCTCGTCGTAGCCGTCGAACTGCACCAGCTCGCAGGCGGCGTCGTCGAAGAACCCGCCGACCAGGGCGGCGGGCAGGCCCAGCGCGGTCGCCACCAGCACCGTGTTCTGCGCGACATGGCCGATTTCGAGCATCGCGAAGCGGTGGGCGCGCAGGCCGTAGCGGTGGCGCATGGCGGTGATGTCGGCGGCCAGGAACAGCACGGCGGGCGCGTCGGCCACGTCGATGCGCGGGTCGTCGCCGAGGAAGAACGGCGAGCTGTCGATCAGCGCCTCCTGCGGGGAGAGCTGGCCGACCTGCTGCAGGCTGTGCTGCTGGGGCAGGTACTCGTAGACGGCGGGGCGCAGCCCGTTGACGTCGTAGACGGCGGCGCGCACCACGACCGGGTAGGACATCCCCGCGCTGGGGTGGGCGCGCACACCCCGCTCCAGGTGCCGGCCGTCGACCTCGGCGGGCTCGCTGCCGACGTAGCCGGCGCCGTAGCCCAGCAGCGCTCCGAGGTCGGCCCGGCCGAGCCGTCCCGACAGGCCGGCGCGGCGGCTGCGGCGGGCGCTGATCACCTCGTGCAGCGGACGGGCCAGCTCGTCCTGCTCGGGAAGGGGAAGCGCCACCGGGTCGCCGCTGGCGAAGTCCAGCCGCCGCTCCAGCGGGGCGCCGGGCGAGGGGCGCTGCGCGTCGAACACGGCGGGGCGGAACTTGGCCTGCTCGTGGTAGGCGCGGTCGGGCGCGTCGGCGCCATCGGCGAAGTAGTCGGGCCGCTCGCCGGGCGCGGCGACCGTCAGGGACGCCAGCCACGCCAGGTAGACCTCGTCGGAGGCGTTCAGCCCGAGGCGGTTGGCGAGCATGTGCAGCTGGGAGACCATGACCGCGTCGGCCGAGCCCGTCAGGCGCTCCTCGCGGCGGCGCAGCCAGTCGGCCGTGCGGGCGACCGCGGTGGACCACTGCGCGACCGCGGCCGCGCCCCCGCCCTGGCCCTGTCCCTGGTCGCGCCGGGCGACGAGCCGTTCCGACTCGGCGAGGAAGGTGGCCTCGGCGGCGGCGCGCATGCCCGCCGAGCGGCGCGCCACCACCGAGTCCAGGTAGCGCCACATCACCGCGTACTCGCGCAGCCAGCGCACGGTGTCGGCGGTGCGCTCGAACAGCCCCCGGCAGAAGGCCAGCAGCAGGTCCAGGGCGACGCCGATGCGCGCCTGCTCTGCGGGGGTGTTGGCGATGACGGCCAGTGCCAGGGAGCTGGAGACCTCGAACAGGTCCTCGGCGAGCCCGATGGCCTCGTCCCCGCCGTAGCGTTCGGTCTCGGGCTCGTAGACGGCCTCGACGACGGTGCCGTCGGCGTGCCAGCCCATCTCGGCGATCTCCTCGGGCCCGAGCGCGAAGGCCGCGTAGAACGACTCCGGGTCCAGGTCCTCGGTGGGGCCGCCGCCGGCGAGGTGGGCGGCCAGGCGCTCGCGCAGCTCGGCCGCCGCCTGGTCGAGGGCGGCGCCGTCGGGCCCGCCCAGGCGCACCCGCACGTGCGGCCCGCCGTGCCAGTAGCGGATGAAGAACCAGTTGCGGACGAGCCCGCGGCGACGCAGGTCGCGCACTGCGGGACCCACCGCCTCGACCAGCAGCGCGTCGGTGCCCGACCTGCCGCGGTGGCAGTAGGCGTGGACGGCGCGCCACTTGCGCGGCGTGTCGGCGGAGGAAGCGGACTCGGGGGGCGCGGAGGCCGCGGCGTCCGGCCGGGACTCCGCCTGCGCGGCGGGGTGCTGGTCTGCGGTCATGGGCGCACGTCCAAGAGCAGGTCGGTGAACCGGCTGACGCCCACCAGGGCGATGTAGCCGGGCAGCTGGTCGTCTGGCAGCCGCAGGTCGGCGGCGAGCAGGTCGGGGTCGAAGCTGCGCGCGGGCCGCAGGAACGCGCCGTGCGCGCTGAGCGCGAGCCCGGCGGCCTGCGCGGCGGCACCCAGGTCCAGTTGCGCGGTGCGCAGGCGGCGCGCACCGCCGGAGGCCAGCTGGGCGCGCTGGTCCATGGTGAACACGAGGGCGGCCGCGCAGCTGGTGACCGACATCTGCGTCAGCGGGTAGCTGAAGGCGCGCTGAACGGCGCCCAGCCCGGGGGCGGGCTCCGCTTCCAGCGGGTGCGTCCGGCCGGTGCGGTCGATCTCGTAGAGGCCGCGCGCGCGGCCGGCGACGCGGTCGGCCAGCAGCAGCGTGCGTATCCCGCCCGCGCCGAGTCCGCGCTGGCCGCCCAGGGCGTCGGCCAGCGCCGCGGCCGCGTCGTCGAGCGCGGCTTCCGCCAGCGGGACGGGGCTGGCGGTGAAGCCCTTGTTGCCGTGCCCGGAGGAGCGCTCGAAGACGACCCGGGACCAGCTCCGCCCGGTGCCAGCGCCGGCCCGCGGCTCGGGCCGCGTGCGGTCGGCCGGGGACGGCGGAGCGCCGCTCCAGGCGCGGCGGTCCACGGCGAGCACGGGATCCCCGGGCGCGGGCTCTGCGGCCGGTTCGGCGGCCTCGGCGACCGGCAGCGCGTCGGCGGCACGCGCGGCGCCGAGCTCGACCAGGCAGGCGGGCATCCACTCCGCGCCGCCGCCGATCGCCGCGATCACCGCGCGGTCGGGGAAATCCCGGCACACCCGCACCGGGAGCCCGTAAGCGCGGGCCAGTTGCACCAGCAGCTCGGCGAGGTGTCCGGCTTCGCACAGCGCCAGCGCCCAGCGCAGCTCGCGGTAGCGGGAGGGGATGCTGCGGGGGTGGCACAGCACGGCCAGCACGGCTCCGCCGGCGGCGTCGATCGCCTCGGGCGTCGGCGCCTGGGCGGGGTCGGCGGCGCCGCCGACCGCGCGCAGCCGGTGCCCGGCAGTGTCGAAGTGCCAGGCGGCCCCGCCGCTGAGCAGGAAGGTCTGCGCGGCGAAGAAGCAGTGCGCGGCCGGGTAGCCGCGGTGCGGGTTGACGGCACTGCGCACCTCGAAGCGCTGCACCCCGCTCGCGGCCAGCACCCCGAACACGCGGCGGTGGGCCGGCAGGCCGTCCGCGGCGCGGCCGCGGGGGTAGGCGGCCTCGCCGATGTCCCGGTGCAGCCCGCCGGGCAGCGCGACGTCCGCGTCAGCGCCTGCGGGCGGGCGCACCGGCACGGGGGCGCGGTCGTCGCCGTCGGTGTCGATGCCCAGCCGCATGGGGCGGGCCTGCAGCTCGGCGAAGGCGAGCAGCCGATCGTCGTCCCAGCCGCGGTCGGTGCCGGGGGCCGGTGCGGGGTGGCCGGTCGGTGCGGTCATGGCCGGCCTCCTCAGGGAAACGGGTGCGGCGGGAGCGCCGCGAGGTCGGGGGCGGGGTCCTCGGGCGTGCGGTAGCCCAGCGCGACGGGGGCGTCGGTGAGCCGGCGCAGGCCCTCGGTGCGGCGGTGCACGTGCCCGAAGGTCATCGGCAGCGTCTGGGGGACGACGACCTTGACCGTGGCGGGGGCCCGCGGGGTGCACCGGTCGGTCTGGTCGACGACGATCGGGTCCAGCCCGGCGGCTCCGCAGGCCCGCAGCACCTCGCGCAGCACGTCGGTGAGGTCGTCGCGCTGCCATCGGGTGCGCCAGTCGCCGTAAGCCTCGGCCAGTGTGACGCCGGGCGCCCCGGTGTCCAGGAACGACCACCACGGGCGCGTCTCGGGCAGGTTGTAGAGCACGGTGTGCTCGCGCAGTGTCTGGGTGCGGGTGGGGTCCTCCAGCAGGGCGCGGGCGTCGTCCTCGAACTCGGCGCGCTCCTCGGCGGGGGTGCGCACGCGCACGACCGCGTTGGTCACGGCCTCGCTGGCGGCCGCCGCGGCCGCACGGCGCGGGTCGCAGTGCGCGCCGGCGGCGAAGAAGGCCACGGGGCCGGCGTCGTCGTCGCGCACCACGACGCTCAGCACCGCGGGGACGCCGATCTCGCTGGCGATGTCGAACAGGTGCAGGCGGTAGCCGAGGCTGCGCAGGGTCGCCCGCATGCCGCGCAGCTGCGGCACCTCGTCGTCGGCCTCCAGCCGGCGGGCGGGGCGGCGGGTGTACCAGCACAGCAGGAAGGAGTCGCGCTCGACGACCTCCAGCAGCCCGTAGAGGACCGCCTCCTCGATGTTGCTCCCGATCGCGGCGCCGTTGGAGCTCTCGTAGAGGAACCGGGCGCCGCGGGAGGTGCGCCGCCACCGGTCGACGTGCCAGTAGGCGACGTGCTCGGGCACCAGCACGGGGTGCTGGGCGCCCGTCCGCCAGCCCCACACCCACTCGGTGGCGGCGTCGGGGTCGTAGGGCTGGAACCGGAAGAGCGGGTGGTCGTAGTAGGCGGGGTCGTGCAGCCCCAGCTCGCGCAGGTCCACGGCGTCGGGGAGCGCGTTCTGGCTGCCGTGCACGACGGTGCGCTTGCCGTGCGGGGTGGCCGAGGCGAGGCGCTCGGCGGCCTCGTAGAGGGCGACCGACTCGGCGGCGGGGTAGGTGGCGGCGCGGCCGTATCCGCCCTCGCCCGACTCGCCGCCGGTGAGCGCGAGCTCCGCGCTGACCAGGGCCCCGGCGGAGTTGTCGGCGCGGAAGACGTGGCCGACCGGGCCGTAGCGCCAGTCGTGCAGCCTCGCGCGCAGCGCGCTGCCGGGCAGGCCGTCGGGGCGGGTGCGGAAGGCCTCCGGGTCGGACTGGGGGCGGCTGCGCAGCTCCAGGCGGGCGGCCTCGGCGGAGTCGTCGGGCAGGTCGCAGCAGCCGGGGCAGCCCGGCAGCGGGTTGGCGCGGTGCACCTGCCCCGCCAGGTCGCCGCGGGCCGCGTACAGCTCGTGCTCGCCGAGCAGGCCGGTGCTCAGCGCGTGGGAGGCCAGGGAGGCGAGGTGGTCCAGGTGCGACGCGGTCAGCGGCAGCGCCGGTAGCGCCCCCTCCAGGGGTTCGCGGGTGAAGTCCTGCTTGCGCCACAGCCGGCGGCGGCGTTCGGCGCAGACCTGGCAGCCGCGCGTGCCCGGGCGCACCCACGGCCCCACGACGCCCAGGTCGCCGATCACCCGCACGGGCAGCAGCAGGGCGCCGCGCGAGCGCACGGCGGTCTGCTCCGCCAGGTCGCGCTCGGGCTCCCAGCCCTCGCGGCCCAGCACCACGACCTCGCCGGGCTCGGCGGGCACGTCCAGCGGGCCGCCGGGGCCGTCGCCGCCGGCGGGGCCGCCCAGCCGGGCGCAGAGCGTGTCGTAGAGCAGGCCCTCGCCCAGCAGCCGGACGGTCGGGGGCGCGGTGGTGGGCTCAGCGGTCATCGCGGACCCCCTCGTCGTCGTGGGCGGGCGCGATGGCCAGCCAGCCGATGGCGCCGAGCGCGTCCAGCGCGGGCTCGCCGCGCCACCGGCCGGCGAGCGGCGCCTCGCCGGGAAGGCACAGTGCGGCGAGCACCGGTTCGGCGTCGAACGGGGGTGAGGGCGGCGCCCCGCCGCCGGAAGGCGGAGTCTCGGCCTCCTGGCCCACGGCCTCGCGCACGCCGCCGGCCTGGAGCACGGCCACTGCGTGGTCGAGCGCCGCGGCGACGGCGGCACCGCTGTCGGGGCGAGCGGCGTAGGCGAGGACGCGGCCGGTCGCCGTGTCGGCGACCTCGGCCAGAGCGAGCAGCCCGGGTGCGCCGGCGGGCCGCAGGACGCAGGCGGTGAACCCGGTGTGCCCGAGGACGACCGCCCGGTCCAGCGCGGCGTCGGTCTCCGGTGAGGATCCGCGTTCGACGGGGCCGGCCGGCCGGTCCTCGACCAGGCGGGCGCCGCGCTGCTCGGTGTCGGCGGCGAACCGGGCCAGAAGGCGCTGGAGCCCGTGCACGAGCATGCCCGCGGTGTCGGCGCCGGCCGCGCTGACGGCGTGCGCCGCAGGGCGCGCCGGGGCCGCGGCGTCGGCGGCCTCCACCGCCCACAGGAGGGCGGGCGCCGATCCGGCGAGGTGGCGCGCGGACTCCAGGACGGCGCGGTAGCGGGCCGCCGAGCCCGTGTGGGCCCAGCCGAGCGCGGGCGGCGCCGCGCCGGAGCCGGCCGCCTCGGCCAGCGCGAAGGGGGTCTGCTCCAGGTCGCCGGGCAGGGCGGGGGCGCAGACTCCGGTGCGTTCGTCGCACAGGTCGTTCAGGCGCTCGGGCTCGGCCGCGACCGGCGGGGTGCTCGCGAGCGGTTCGGCGCGGCGGCCGCCGGAGGGCCATAGCGGGTGGGTGGTGACCTGGAGCCGTTCGGCGCCGACCACATAGGCCATGCCGTCGTACTCGGTGGAGACCCCGGTGAGGTGGTAGAAGGCCTGCAGGGCGGCGAGCCCGCCGGCCAGCCGCGCGGCGACCTCCGGCAGCGGGGCGGGAGCGGTCGGGGTGCCGTGCCCGGCGAGCCTGCGCAGCAGGACGCCCAGGCCGGGCTCGTCGGCGCCGGTGCGCAGCGGACTGACGGCGGCGCACGAGCCCAGCTCGGCCACGCCCGCCTCGGGCACCCCCGACCAGGCGTCGTCCGCACCGGCCCCGGGGACGCCGACGCGGATGCGGACCGCCGCCTCCTCGCCGGTGCCGTAGGCGATCTCGGTTCCGTACTCCTCGGCCGCCGCGGTCAGCTCGGCGTCGGCCCGCTCTCCGGCGAGGAGGACTCGGCCCGCCCCCAGCCGCACCAGCTCGCGGGCGGCGGCCAGCGCGACCGGTCCGCCGCCGGACACGCACACGGACGCGCTGCGCAGCCGGGCCAGCGCCGCGACGGGGTCGGCGGCCGCCGAGCCGAGGAACTCCAGGGTGCGCCGGTGGTGGGGGTGCTCCGGCACGCCACGTTCCTCGGGGGCGTCGGCGCCCTCGTCGAGCAGGAAGCCGTTGCCCTCCAATTCGTCGAGCAGCTTGCGCGCGGTCGGCCGGGCGTTCTGCGGCAGCGCGGCGATCAGGCTCTCCACCTCCACGCCGCGGTGCAGGTGCGGGAACAGCGCCTCCCACAGCACGCCCAGCGACTCCGATCCCTGGACGACCAGGCTCTTCTGCCAGCCCACGAACAGCAGGCCGCCGCCGACCGGCGCGACGTGCACGGCCGGGCGCAGCCGGGTGGTGGCGGTGCCGCCGGCGCTCATTCGGCCACCGCCTCGGCCGCGGCGGAGGCGTCCTGCCCGGCGCCGCCCTCGCCGGGCTTGAGCACGTCGCGCCAGGAGACTCCGGTGGTGGACTGCACCGCCTCGCTCACGGCGTGGCAGAGGAACAGCCGCTCGGCCGGCGAGACGTCGACGACCAGCAACTGGGTGTAGAGCAGGTTGACCATGAAGCGGTAGGAGGCGAAGTCGCGTCCTGCCGCGGGGTCGTCGTAGGTGTAGCGGCGCAGGGCGGCGTGGAACTCGCTGTACTCGCGGTCGTCGCCCACCTCCCACTTGCGCCGCAGGTGGTCGTTCATCTCGGTGGCGCGCCGGGTGTAGCCCTCGTGCAGCAGCGGGTCGACGGCCTTGGTCGCGGCCAGCTCCAGTGCCCTCTCCCACAGCTGCGACAGCCGCTTCGACCAGGCGGCCAGCGCCGGATCGCCGCCGCTGTAGGCGCAGGGCCGGGTCGGCGCCGCGACGAGGTCGGCAACCAGGTTCTCGAAGGCGGGGGCGACCCGCTCGTAGCGGCCGGCGAAGTCGGCGCGGGTGGAGCCGTCGCGGTCGTAGTCCTGCATGTAGTCGTCGAGGTGCGACTTGTAGGAGAGGTAGCCGTGGGAGAGCCCGGCGTCGGGGTAGGTGGCGGCCAGCAGCACCATCAGCTCGCTGGCGCCCGCCAGCCGCTGGGCGGGGTCCTCCGCCTCGCGCTCCAGCACGCTCGCGAGCGGCTCCAGCAGGGCCTCGCAGAACGCGTCGCGCAGGTCGAGCGCGTCGGGGTGCTCGATCAGCCCGGGCGCGAGCGGCTCGTCGAACAGCTGGACGCTGTTGTCGGGCCAGATCGGCTCGTAGGGCGGGGGCACCAGCTCGGTCTCGCCCAGGTGCGCCGACAGCGCCAGGTAGTGCTCGTGGTCCAGCCGGTAGGTGGAGGGGTGCTCGGCGATGCCCGCCTCAAGACGCGGCCGCTCGGTGTTCAGCGCCTCCACCAGCCGCGCGTGGTCCGGGCCGGTCGCGACGAGCTGGATGTGCGGGCCGAAGCGCCAGTGCCGGGCCAGGTGCACGTGGCTGACCCCCTCCTCCGCGCGGACGCGGCGCGCGGCCGGGAGCAGCACCGCGCGCACGAAACCGCGTTTGGCGGGTGCGTGGTAGGCGATCGCCAGGCTGGCGCGGGTCAGCGGCATCAGTGGGCGTCCTTCCGAGGGGGACGGGCGGGGCGGTAGAACTCGGCGACGAGTTCGGCGGTGTGGCGGCCTTGGGCGATCGGGAGCGCCTGGGAGGGGGCGGGCAGCGCCTCCTCGAACACGATCTCGGCGCCGGGCTGCTCCACGAGGAGCCGCTCCAGGTGGCGCACGTGCAGGCGGCTGAGCAGGGCCACGTACTGGGGCTTGCGGTTGCCCAGGTAGGAGTTGAAGTAGTCGTTGACCTTGCCCGGGTCGAGCTCGGGCGCGGGCGGGTGCAGGAAGACCTCGTCGGGCAGGCCCGCCGCGGCGCGCCACTCGTTCAGCCGCACGAAGTAGTCGGCGGCCCCCTCGTCGGGCCTCGATCGGGGGATCGACTCGGCGGGCACGTGCCAGCGGGCGCGCGCCAGCGTCAGGCCGCCGAAGGCGACGCGGGGGTAGTGGCGGACGCCGCCGCGGTCGGCGGCCGCGGCGCGGTCGGCGCTGACCTGGGGTTCGAACATCACTGACCCGCTTCCGGCGATGGCGGTGAGGGGAACCAGCCGCGACGGCAGGTAGTAGGGGATGAGGAAGCCGAGGTACAGCGGGTGGACGCGGCGGCCCGTGGCGGTGTCCCAGAGCTGGACGCGGTCGCTGCGGGGGTCGTGGCGGATGCTCAGCCGCTCCAGGGGGATGCGGTCGCCGCCGCCGCGGCGGTCGAAGTCGAGCTCGGTTTCGGCGAGCAGCGGGTGCACGTTGGCGTTGAACCCCTGGACGGGGCGCAGCTCGGCCACCGTGTCGGTGTCGGGGTAGTGCGCGCGGAGGGTGGCCCGCACCGCGTCGGCGATCTCGGCGGGGGCGTGGGTGAGGAAGCGGGAGAGGTAGTTGCCCCAGCCGTTGTAGATCTTGTTCAGCACCGCGCCGGTGGCCGGGCGCCCGCCCAGGGGCTGCAGGAAGACGCTGTAGGAGGAGGAGTAGTCGCGCACCCACGCGGGGACCTCGCGCCGCACCCGCTCCAGCACCTCCGGCGCGATCTCCACGGGCGCGGCGGTGCCGGCGGAGGAGGCCGCGCGCAGGTCGGCGACCAGCGGGGTGAGCACGGAGCGGCGCAGGGCCACCAGCTCGCCGATGACGGGGTCGGTCTCGATCAGCTCGTGCTCGAAACCCTCGGTGATCTGCAGCGCGTCGCCGTAGGCGGGCAGGTACAGCTCGCCCAGGGCGTCCAGGTCGGGGCACTCGCCGCCGGTTCCGTACTGGGCGGTGAAGCGCTTGCTGAGTACCCGGCTGAAGACGTGCTGCTCGTCGAAGATCTCCAGGATGCCCATGAGGTCGCGGCATTCCCGCAGGACCGCGGAGAAGTCCGCGGTGCCCGCGGTGACGGGGTCGGCCAGCCGGCAGTCCTCGAACCAGAGCGGTTCGGGCGCGGCGCGCCGGGCCACGTCGTCGCCGAGGAGGCCGAGCGCGGCCTCGCTGTCGGCGCGGGAGGAGCGCAGCAGGGCGACGCGCCGATCGGGTTCGGCTGTGGCGAAGTCGCGCTGGGCGCGGACGATCCGGTCGAGGTGGTCGCCCACGTCCGCGGCCGTCCCGCCGCCGGGGGCGTCTCGGTCGCATCCGGCCAGCCAGGAGCACAGCCGCTCCAGCGGGTCCGGCGCGTGCTCGTCCACCAGCGGCGCCGCGGCGAGCACGCCGCCGCCGCGCAGGCGCTCGATGAACGACGCCGCGGCGGCGGCGTCGGCGCCGGGGACCGCCTGCTCGATGACCGCGGCCAGCTCGGCGAACGTGGCGCTCGCGTCCGGGCGCTTCTCCAGCCAACTCAGCAGCGCCATGACGGCGGGCTTGGCGGGGGTGGTGACCTGGGCCTCGCCGTAGCGCTCGGCGACGGCGGCGGCCTCCTCGCCGAGCTGGTCGCGGTCGCCGACGGCCACGAGCTGGCCGTCGACGTGCCGCAGGCCGGCCGAGGGGTGCAGCGTCAGCCGGTCGCGGGCGGAGGGCAGCCGCGCGATGCCGGCCTCGACGCGCCGCAGGAACGCCTGGTTGGTCTGCACGGCCGAGGCGATCCGCAGCTCGGAGGCGGGCTCGGCCTCCGCGGTGAGGAACTCGACGGCGGTGTACTGGCTGTAGGGGCTGGTCTTGGCGGCCGCCCGCATGGCGTAGCGCAGCAGGCTCGCCTCGGCCTTGCGCGTCTTCTTGCCGGGCCGGGCCCATCCGCCCGTGCGGTAGCGGTCGGCGACCTCGGGCAGGAGCGGGCTGGAGACGGCGAGCGAGCGGCCGAGGTAGCCGTCGTGCAGCACGGCGGCGAGCCGCCGGCGCTCCTCGTCGAGCGTCTCCTCGTAGCCGGCGTGCAGTTCGCGGCGCAGCTTCTCGATCCGCTCCTGGCGGTCCAGCCATTCCCGGACCGCGTCGCCGCCGGCGGCCTCGGCGAACACCGAGGTGTCGACGGGGGCCTTGGGCATCCGACCGTTGTGGATGGCCCGCCGCAGCGGAAGCACCACGGCCTGGCGCCGGGCGCGGTCCACCCTGCCGGCGATGTCGTACAGCAGGTCGCTCAGCAGGGGCGCCGCGGCGGCCTGCTCCCGATGGAGCCCGTCGAGCTCCGCTAGGAGCCCGCTGTCGTCGCGGCCCCGCTGGGACCACAGGTCCGCGGCCTCGGTGAGGTTGACGCGGAGCAGCGGATGCGGCCCGACATGGAAGCCATGGAATTCGGAGAATCGTGGGAATTCTTCTGCCACGACGTCTAGCGCCCGTTCCGACACAACGGTGATGCCCTCTCGTCGATAAGCGATCAGCCGTTCTCAATCATTGTGGCGGCGGGCGCCCGGAGTCATCGGGATACCCCGCAGCACCGTTGCGGGTTCTCCGCAACCGACTCACGCAGCGTGCACAATCGATTCCATGCTGAAGCGATGCCACTTCGGCGGTTACGCTGCGTAGACACACCCCGGGAAGGCCGGCCCATCCGTCGCTCCGACGGGCTCGGGGCGAATCCCGTATTCGGCGGACAATGCGGCGGCTCGGCAGATTCAGGAATCCGGATTCCACTGGCGAACCGCACCGGGCGAGGGGCCGACTCGGCCGCGAAAGCATATTAGAACACATCTGGAGACGGAATGCGACGTGCATTTTCAGAGGCAGTCGCGAAAACGGCGGGTGGCCGGCGCCGCCCGCGCGCTCCCGCGCCCGCCGCGTGGAGCACCGCGGCCCGCTCCTGCGCAGCCCGCGGCCCCGGCCTGTCGGCTGCGGGGCTGCGGTCGTACGCGGCCGCCATTCCGGCGGCGTGCCGGGCGGTCCGGCCTTCCGGGACGCGAGTCCTCCGGCGCTCTTCCCCGCCGCCCCTCAGGAAACACGCTCGTCCGACCGCGGCCGCGCTTTTATCGACCGATCGGTCAGGAATTCACGAGAACGGCGCCGCACACGAGAATGCGCGGACCGAAACTCACTTCCCGGCGTACCGCAGCGAAGGCAGCCACGCGGCCACCGCGACGGTCATCACCAGGACGACCAGCAGCAGGGCCGTGGGGACGTGCAGACCCAGCATCATGTGGCTGCCGAAATAGGCCTGGGCGAACCCGGCGCCGAAGGCGAGTGCGCTGAGTACCGCCGGCCAGGAGGGGCCGCCGCCCGGGCGAACGAGCAGTACCGCTGCCGCAAGCTGCACACCCCCGGCGACATGCACCGCGAGTGCCGTGCCGGCGTGCAGCCCGAGAGCGGACATCTCCTCCATCACCAACTGCCCCGCCGTGGCGAACTCCAGCGCGATCAGCGCCATCTGCGCCAGGGCGGCGACGCGCAGCGCCCACAGGTAGGGCGAAGCCGACGGGGACTGGACCATGCTGCTGCCTCCCGGGCCGGGCGATCGCCGCCGGGCTCGTCCGGCGGCACAACAGCGAATGCTACTCACCCCGTGCGCGCGCCGGCGCGGCCGAGCGGACCGTGCGTGCTGCGCGCGCGGTGCCGCGCGCGCAGCACGCGGCTATCCCCCGCTGGAGCCCGAGGCCGCTCGCGCGGATCCGCCGGTGCCCGCTTCGCGTCGCGCCCAGAAGGAGGCGAGCATGGCGCCGGAGATGTTGTGCCACACGGAGAACAGCGCCGCCGGCAGGGCGGCCAGCGGTTCGAAGTGCGCCGTGGCCAGCGCGGCGGACAGGCCGGAGTTCTGCATGCCGACCTCGATCGAGGCGGCGCGCCGCGACGACTCGGGCAGCCGCACCGCCTTGCCCGCCCCGTAGCCCAGGGCCAGGCCGATCAGGTTGTGCAGGATCACCGCGAGGACGACGAGAGCCCCGGTGGACAGCAGCGCCTGGGCGTTGGCGCCCACCACCGCGAACACCACGATCATGATCCCCGCAACCGAGACCAGCGGCAGCACGGGCAGCACCCTGCCCACCGCCCGGGCGAACAGCGCACGCACGACGATGCCCAGCACCACGGGCACGAGGACCACCTGCAGGATCGAGACCAGCAGGTCGCCCGCATCGACGGGCAGCGTCGAACCGGCGAGCCACAGCACCAGCAGCGGAGTCACGAAGGGGGCGAGCAGGGTGGAGACCGACGTCATCGCCACCGACAGCGCGACGTCGCCGCGCGCCAGGTAGACGATGACGTTGGAGGCCGTTCCCCCGGGCGCCGCGCCGACGAGTACCATGCCGACCAGCAGCAGCGGGGGCAGCTGCAGCAGCTCGGCCAGTGCCCAGCCGACCACCGGCATCACGGTGAACTGCGCGACCAGGCCGAGGACCACCGCCCGCGGCCGGGTGAGCACGACCTTGAAGTCGGCGAGCCGCAGCGTGAGGCCCATGCCGAACATGATGATCCCGAGCAGCGCACTGATCCACGGGGTGAGCCGGGCCGCCTGGTCCGGTACGAGCAGGCCCAGCAGCGCGCTCGCGAGGATGAGCAGGCCGAACCAGCGTCCCGCGAACGCGGCGGCCTTGGCCAGAGTTCTCATGGCGGACATTCCAGCACCTCCGGCGTGCGCGTGCGCGGGCGGGGCGGCGCGGGCGGCCGCAGCGGGCGCGTCCCACGGGGCCGCGGCCTCAGCCGTGGGCGGCGGCGACCCCGCGCAGGGTGCGCACAGCGGCGGTGATGGCGGGGCGCCGGGCGGCGTCCTTGCGCCAGAAGGCGAACACCTGGCGGACCAGCGCGGGCTGCACGGGCACCAGCCGCACTCCTTCGGGCACCGGGCCCAGTCCGAGCCGCGGCATCACCGCGGTGCCCAGGCCGGAGGCGATCATGGCCAGCTTGGTCTGGTGCTCCTGGACGCTGTGGGCGATGGTGGGCTCTGCGCCGCGGGCACGCAGCATGCCGTCCAGCCAGTCGTGGCAGATGGAGCCCTTGCCCCAGCTGATCCACGGCTCGCCGACGACCTCGTCCAGCTCCAGCAGGTCGCGGTGGGCCAGAGGGTGGTTCACCGGCAGTGCGACGTCGGCCGTGTCCACCATGATCGGGGTCTTGACCAGGGTCTTGGGGAGGGCGATGGGCGAGCCGTCCCAGTCGACGGCCAGCGCGAGGTCGGAGTCGCCGCGCACCACCGCGGGGATGCTGTCGTCCGGTTCGAGCTCGCTCAAATGCACACGCAGCTTCGGGTGCTCCCGGCCCAGCATGCCCAGGGCCGGCGTGACCAGTCCGCGGGCGCCCGAGGCGAACGAGGAGACCTCCAGCGCGCCGCTGATCTCGCCGCGGTGGGACTCCACCGCCGCCTCGGCCTGCTGCACCAGCGAGAGGATCCGGCCGGTGTGCTCGACGAGGATCTGAGCGGCCTCGGTGAGCCGCACGCCGCGCCCGTTGCGCTCCACCAGCGACTGGCCGACCTCGCGCTCCAGCTTCGACAGCTGCTGGGAGACCGCCGAGCTCGTGACGTGCAGGGCCTCGGCGGCGCCGTTGAGGGAGCCGTTAGCCGCGATCGCGTGCAGGATGCGCAGGCGGTCGACACTGAGCATGTAAGCGAGTCTAATAGGACGAGCATCCCTGATGAAGTCGTCCTAACGACTGGATTCTGTCCGGACCCGGCCCCGCGCCTGCCGCGGGACCCGCCCGCCCCGCTCGGACGCGCCGCCACCGCTGCGGCGGCGCACGGCGGGTTCGCGGCGGTCCTGCTCACCGCCGGGTCCGGGCCGCACAGGTGCGGCGGACCCGCCCCGCCGCCGGGTCCGCCGGGGCGGGCTGGCTATGCTGTCGCGGAAACCGGGCGGACGCGCCCCGACGCAGCGGGCGGCGGCCCGTCCGGCCCCTCCGCGGCGCGCCCTCCGCTCGCCCTCGCGGCGCTCCGGGCGGGTTCGCAGGCAGCGCCGCCGCACGCACCGCAGACCACCGGGGACGGCGCCGGATCGGCCGCCCCGACCACATCGCGCGCACAGCGCGGACGGCCCGCTGTGGCCGCACGGTCACGTGAACGAGACTCGACTCTGCCAGACTCGCGTGGGTTCAGTGCTGTGTGCCCTGATTCGGGAGTTGAGACCTGATGCCTGCGTGGATATCCCACGTGCCGTGGTGGGTGATCGCCGCGGCCGCGCTGGTGCTGGTGGTCGTCGCGATCTCCGGCCTGCGCGCCCTGCTCGCGCGGCGCGGCCCCCGCACCGACGCCAGCTCCGGCCTGCACACCGGCTACCTCGTGGCCACCGCCCTCATCGCGACCGCCGCACTGCTGCTCATCACCGTCGCGTTCACGATGAGCTACGCCGCGCTGTACGAGTCGGCGACCTGGCTGGAGGACACCCAGCTCACCGCGATCAACGACGGCGACCTGCGGTTCCTGTTCCCGCTGGGCATCGACGCCGTCATCGTCTACTTCCTGGCGATGGACCTGGTCATGGAGTGGCAGGGCCGCCGCCACCCGCTCAACCGCTGGTCGGCCTACGGGCTCTCGGCGATCACCATCGTGCTCAACGTCTCGCAGGGCGAGGGGACCACCTCCTCCTACCTGGGCCACGCCGGGCCGCCGGTGGTCATCATCCTCATCGCCGAGGGCGTGGCCGCCTGGGTGCGCCACCTGGCCGGGCTCGCCCACGGCAAGGCCGCCGACCGCATCCCCGCCGGGCGCTGGATCGCCCATCCCCTCTCGACCCTCAAGGTCGCCCGCCTCATGCTCGGGTCGGGCATCACCTCCTACCCCGACGCCCTGGAGCGGGAGCAGCAGCGCCAGCTCGCCTACGCGATGCTGCGCGAGCAGTACGCGCGCCGGTGGCGGCGCGCCACCCCGCGCCACCTGAAGTGGATGCTGGACAACGGCTACGACCTGCCCACCGCCTTCCGCATCATCCGCGCGATGACGGCCTCGCGGGTGGCCATGACCGCCGAGGAGGCCCGCGCGCTGCTGGGCGAGCCGCCGGCGCCGGCGCCGGCGCCGGCGCCGGCGCCGGCGCCGCCGTCG
>NZ_BAABIK010000035.1:0-48376 GCF_039542725.1 Streptomonospora halophila
CACCAGCCCCACCGCCACGGCGCGCAGCCCCTGCACCTCCGGCAGGAACCGGCGTCCGGACGGGGCGCCCGCCGCGTCCGGGGTGCGGGCGGGAGCGTCGTTTCGCGTCTGTGTGGCCACTGGGGGTGCGTTTTTTCGTGACGGGAGCGCTGGTCCGGGGGCCGGCGGTGTCCGGGACCCCGGAGGACGTCCGGACGACACCGTCGCGTCGTGATAACTTCGTTGCCGATGGGATACCGGAACGATGTTCCTGTGAAAACTCTCAGCCGAGCACCCCATGCTTATCACGTCGTGCGCACCGAATCCAGCCGGGCACGGCGGGCGACAGGCGGACCTCCACCCGGGTGCGCCGGAGGCGGCGATCCGCGGGGCCCCGCGGCGCACCGGGCACCCCGGACCCGACCGGGCGACCGGTCGGCGCGCGGCGCACGCCCCCTGCCGCGCGGGCGCCCGGGCGTGGCAGGCTGTCGCCATCCGCGGCCACCCGCCCGCTCCCGGACGCGGAAGCGGGCGCAGGCGTACTCCTGTCGTCCGAATCGTGAGATTTGAATTTCGCACAATGAGACGAAACGATAGGTTTCCGCCATGGCAGTACAGCGATGGGACCCCCTCCTCTACGACGACCGCCATTCCTTCGTCGCCCGCCACGGCAGCGACCTCATCGGCGAGCTCGACCCCCGCCCCGGCGAACGGATCCTCGACGCCGGATGCGGCACGGGCGACCTCGCCGCGACTCTGGCCGACGCCGGGGCCGAGGTCGTCGGGATCGACTCCAGCCCGGAGATGATCGACCGCGCCCGCGAGCGCTTCCCCCACCTCGACCTGCGTGTGGCCGATCTGCGCAGCCTGGACCTGGAGCCCGGCTTCGACGCCGTGCTCAGCAACGCCGTGCTGCACTGGATCCCCGAGGCCGGCGCCGCGGCCGCCGGGATCGCCCGCGCGCTGCGCCCCGGCGGCCGCCTGGTCGCCGAACTGGGCGGCGCCGGCAACGTCGGGACCATCCAGGGCGCCGCCCGCGCCCTGCGCGCCGAACAGGGCCTGCCCGAGGCGGACGGCGGCTGGTACTTCCCCGGTATCGACGAGTACTCCGCCGTGCTGGAGGAGGCCGGGCTGAAGGTCACCGGCGCGTGGCTGTTCGACCGCCCCACCCGCCTGGAGGGCGACGACGGGCTGGCCGACTGGCTGCGCATGTTCGGCGCCCCCCTGCTGTCCGGCGCACCCGACACCGACGCCTTCATCGACCGCCTCACCGACCGGCTGGGCCCGGTGCTCCACCACAGCGGCAGCTGGTGGGCCGACTACGTGCGCCTCCGCGTGACCGCCGCCAAGCCGGCCGGCTGAGGTCGGCCCGGGCCGGGCGGGGGAGGCTGTGGCCGCCTCCCCCGCGAAGCGGCGCCGACCCCTTCCTCCCGTGCTGCCGGAACGGTTTACCCGCGGGCGTGGCCGCTGCCGGTCACGGTCCGTAGCCGGGTTCCCCTGCGACCGGCGCCCCGCGGCCCTAGGGTGAACCCATGGTGTGGCAACGCGAGGTCGATCTGGTCGTCCCCCTCTGGCAGGGCGGCGACGACGTGCGCGTGGCCGCCGGAGCCGGCGCCCTGGCCCGCCTGGTGCCCACCCACGCCGGGCGGCTGCACATCGCCGTCTCCGAAGGCCCCCGCACCGCCCGCGACGGCGTCCGCAACCTCGACACCCTCGCCCAGACCGCGCAGCGCATGCGCGAGCGCCTGGCCCGCCGCGACCCCGCGCGCATCCTCACCCTGGGCGGCGACTGCGCCTGCGACACCGCCGCCGCCCAGCACCTCGCCCGCCGCCACCCCGGCATGACCGTCTACTGGATCGACGCCCACGCCGACCTCAACGCCCCCGCCCAGTCCCCCAGCGGGCTGGCCCACGGCATGGCGCTGCGGACCCTGCTGGGCGAGGGCCATCCCGACCTGATGGGCCAGGCGCCCCCCGCGCTCTCCCCCGACCAGGTCGTGCTCGCCGGCGTCCGCGACCTCGACCCGCCCGAGCGCGCCTACATCGCCCACAGCGCCGTCACCGCGCTGGGCCCCGCCGAGCTCGCCGCCGACCCCCGCGGCCTCACCGCCGGCCGCCGTGCCGGCTCCCCCGCCTACGTGCACCTGGACATGGACGTGTGCGACCCCCTGGAGATGCCCGCCGTCTCCGTGCCGGCGCCCGGGGGTCCCGGTGTCGCCGCCGTCGCCCGCGCGCTCGCCGCCGTCGCCGCCCACCACAGCGTCGTCGGCGTCGCCGTCACCGAGTACGCCCCGGTCGTCGGGCACGACGAGGACCGCCTCGCCGCCCTGCTGTCCGGCCTGGACCTGGTGGAGCGCGCCGCCGGCTGACCGCAGGGGGCGCGCGGGCCTATGCTGCGGGGATGGACCTCATGATCGTCTGCCAGGCCTGCCAGGGCAGCGGGCTGCGCGTCTCCGTCGTCGGCTACTCCGGCAGCGACATCACCGGGGAGATGGTGGTCCCCCGCCGCTGCCGCGAGTGCTCCGGCGCCGGCCGGGTCGGCACCGCCGGCTGGAGCGCCGGAGCCGATCCCGACGACGGTCCGGACTCCGCGGACTAGCGCCCGGCCCGCACCGCCGCGGCGCGACCACGACCTCGTGCGCGCAGGACAGGTCATCCCGGCCGACACGGGCTTCGCCGGAACGGGGTTCGCGCGCTTCGTCACCGAGGCGACGCCGCCGCGTGCGGCCCGACTGCAAGGACGAGTCCCCGCGCCACGGCCGCCCGGCCCGGTTCCGCCGGTGGACCGCGGCGGTCGTCGACACCCGCAAAGGCCGGCTCGGCCCGGAGTCCCGCGGCGGACGCAGCCCGGCCGGGATCATTCCCGCACCGGAGGGCGACTGCCGTCTGTGGCCGCGGCGATCCGGCCCGACCGGGAGACCGACGCACCCGTCGAACGGACCCTGATCGCCTACGACCGCTGACGACAGCGGACTCACTCGTCTAGAGGCGCAGCCAGCCCGTGCGCACCCGCCAGTGGCGGCCCGCCCGCAGGTGCTCGACCGCGGCCTTCTCCAGCCGGCTCCGCCGCGGAGCGCGGGCCACGTCGACGGCGGGCATGCCGAAGACGAACCGGAACACGTCGCCGTCACCGGGCGCGTCCTCCTCCACCAGCGCGAACCGCCGCTGGAAGGCGATGATGTTGGACGACTCCGGCAGGTACTCCGCAAGCTGCGGATCCAGCAACCACGACGAGCACGAGGCGATCCGGTAGTCGGTGCCGAAGCAGTCGGCGAAGAAGCCCCGGGCCCGCGCCAGCGACGCGTCCACCTGCTCGGGGTCCAGCGGCCCGTCGGCGGGGATGTGCAGCCGCAGCACCGGCGCGCCGCGGGCCGGCTCCGGCTCCGACTCCAGCCCCGGCGTCTCCTGCGGCGCACTCCAGCGCACCGTGGCGGGCTCGTACTGCAGCCGCCCCAGCTCGTACAGGCCGCACCGGAAGTGCAGCGCAGCCCACGTCGCCGTCTCCAGCCCCACCCGCCCGAACATGGCGCGGGTCTGGGCCAGGTGGCGACCGATGTCGGCGAGGGTCGCCGCGCTCACCGGCGCGGGAACGCCCCAGCGGGCGTGCTCGGCCAGCACCGGCGGAACCGCGGCCGTCAGAGCGACCGGCATCGCGCACCGCACCCGCGCGTCCGCGGAGTGCACCAGCACCGGCCAGTCGCGCCACTCGGTCCGGCCCTCGGCCAGGTCTGCCGCCAGGCGCGCGTACATGCGCCCGACCACCCACATCAGCTCCTCGGACCAGGAGCCGTCGGGCCACAGCGCCGCGATCTCGTCCTCGTCGGCCCGCGCCGGCCCCAGCGGCGCCAGTGCCTCCCGGGCCCGGGAGGGCGGCGCCAGGTGCGGCCCCCCGCCGGGCGCCTCCAGCCCGGCGGCCTCGTCGAGCCAGGCCCGCGCCTGCTCGTCCAGGCCCAGCCTCCGGGCGGCTTCCTCCGCGTCTGCGTTCATGCCCGACATCCTCGCCTCACCGATCCGCGGGCGCCACCGGCCTTGCGGCCGCCCGGCCCCTGGGACGCACATCACAGGAAGGGACATAGTCTGATACGAGACAGGCCCTACACCCAACCCACCACCGGACAAGGGGACGACCACCGATGCCCGACCCGGCGCAGCAGGTACGCGACTGGCTCGCCACCTACGACACCCCCACCGCATCAGTGGCCGAACTCCTCTGCGACCGCCACCCCCGCGACCGCGTCGCCCTCACCGACGTCGGGGCCGACCTCGCTGCGCGCGACGTGACCTACGGCGAGCTGGCCGACCGCTCCGCGGCGCTGGCCGCGGGCATGGCCGCGGAGGGCGTGCGCGCCGGCGACGACGTGGCCACCATGGTGGCCCGGGGCGCCGACCTCGCCGTGGCGGCGCTGGCGACATGGCGGCTCGGCGCGGTCCACGTGCCCCTGCTGACCACCTTCGCCCCCTCGGCCATCGCCCACCGCCTCACGCCCGGTACCAGGCTCGTCGTCGCCGACGACGACCAGCGCGCCAAGCTCGACCCCGGCCCCGACCTTCCCGAGGGGTCCGTCTCCCGGGTGGTCACCACGGGCGAGGCCCCGCTGCGCGAGGGCGACCGCACCCTCGCCGGGCTCGCGGCGGCGGGTGCGGGGGCGCCGGTCACCGCCGCCGCGGTGGGCGGCGGCTCCCCCTTCGTGCTGATGCACACCGTGGGCAGCGCCGGGCCGGCCAAGGGGGTCCCGGTTCCCGTGCGCGCCCTGGCCGCCTTCCACGCCTACCACCGCTTCGGGCTGGACGTCACCGGCGACGACGTCTACTGGAACACCTCCGACCCCAGCGGCGCCTACGGGCTCTACCACGGCCTGATCTCCCCGCTGCTGGCCGGGCACCGCACCCTGCACCTGGACGCCGGCTTCGACCCCGAGCTGGTGCTGGACGTCCTGGCCATCCACGGTGTCACCAACCTGGCCGCCGCGCCGACGGTGTACCGCTCGCTGCGCGCGATCCTGAAGACCCTGCCGCCCGAGATCGCGGTGCGCCGCCTCTCCAGCGCCGGCGAGCCGCTCGGCGCCGACGTGCTGGAATGGGCGCGCGACGTGTTCGGCGTGCCCGTACGCGACCACTACGGCCAGACCGAGCTGGGCATGTGCGTGGGCCGCGCCAACGACCCGGCCGCGGCCGCCGAGGGCGCCGAGCCCGGCCCCGACTCGCTGGGCACGGCGCTGCCGGGCTGGCGCGCCGGCGTGCTGGAGGCCGTCGCCGACGAGGAGGCCCCGCCCGGCGCGTTCGGCCGCATCGGCGTGGACACCGAACACAGCCCGCTCATGTGGTTCACCGGCTACCGCGACGCCCCCGCGGCCACCTCGGCCCGGTTCACCCCCGACGGCCGGTGGTACCTGACCGGCGACGCCGGCACCCGCGACCGCGCAGGCAACCTGTACTTCGCCTCGCGCGACGACGACGCCATCCTCTCCGCGGGCTACCGCATCGGCCCTTTCGACGTCGAGTCGGCGCTGCTGGAGCACCCCGCGGTCGAGGAGGCGGCGGTCTACGGCCTGCCCGACGAGGTGCACGGACAGCTCGTGGCGGCGACGGTGGTGCTCGGCGAGGGGGCCGTCGGCGACGACGACCTGGCCGAGGACCTGCGCGAGATCGTGCGCACCCGGTTCGCCTCGCACGCCTACCCGCGCCACATCACGTTCGCCGAGGAGCTGCCGCGCAGCCCCTCGGGCAAGATCCGCCGCTCGCGGCTGGGGGCACGGCGGGTTTGACCCGCCCCTGGTCCCGGCGCATCGGCGCAGGAGAATACGGGCCGGTCCGGGTCGCGGGTGCCCCGCGGCCCGGCTCAGGCGTGCGACAGGGCGTCGGAGACGAGCTCGTCGATGCGCGCGGCCAGCTGCATGTCGGCGGCGGTCAGACCGCCGGCGGCGTGGGTGGTCTGGTGGAAGGTGATCCGGTTGTAGCGGATGTCCATGTCGGGATGGTGCCCGGCCTCCTCGGCGGCGTGGGCGACCGAGGTGACCAGGTGGATCCCGCTCATGAAGTCGGGCATGCGCACGATGCGCCGGATCGCGTCGCTGCCGTCGGTGTCGCGCTCCCAGCCGTCGAGCCGCTGCAGGCCGTCGCTGATCTGGTCTTCGGTGAGCAGCTCCATGGGTGGACTCCTCCGGGTCGGTGGTCGGTGACGTGCGGTGGTGGTCCTACCGCGTTGACGGCCGGGGCAATCCTTGCGGCCGTTTTCCGACGGACACCTTTACGATGTAGATTCCCTCGTGGCCGACGCCGGACGCCGGCGAGCGCGCGGAGGGCCGGCCCTCGTCGAGGACGCCGCCAGCGGGGACACACGACTGCAGCAACGCAGGCCGGCGCCGAGGTGATCGGCTTTTGCGGACACGGGCGCCGAACGCGGCCGGGATCGGACGCGGCCCTTCGCGTCGGCGTGTCCGCGGGCGGTCCTCCGCAGCACTCCCCTCCGCCTGCGAGGAACCGCACAGCGACGGCCCGCGCCCTCGACGAAGACGGGCTGATCGGGCACCGGAACCCTCCTCGGTGGTGAGCCGCGAGCCGGCCGCTCCGGACGCACGCCTGGTATGGCTGCGGAGCGTTTCGCACGCCGCAGCGCGGTCTCGCCGCCTTCGGCACCGGTCGTCTCCGGACGGCGCCGGCGGCCCCTGCCCAGCGGTCGTCTACGCATGAAGGGAAGACCACCACGCCGCGCCGCCGGAGCCTGACCGGTTGCGGCAGATCAGTCCGCCGCTTCGCGGACGTCCTCTCCCCGCTCGGCGAACGCCTTGAAGTCCTGCATGTGCTGCTGCGACTGCCTGCGGAAGGCTCCGGGCACCAGACGCCCCACCAGCTTCATCAGAAAGCCGTCGAACCGGTATTCGTTCTCACTCTCCCAGAGCGTCGTTTCCGGGTCCGCTTCGGTCAGCCGGTCGCGCACGGCGCTCCACATGCCCTCGCCGACGATCTCGCGGTCGAAGTGAACGACGCCCGTATTCGGGATCTCGCGCAGGTCTTCGGGTTCCCGGCGGGTGATGGTCTCGGTGCACTCGAACTTCCGCCGGCCCATCTGCATCACGACCCGCGACGTCGTGCCGAGCTGCCCGTGCCCTCCACTCAGCGGCTCGTGCGCCACCAGGCCCCGCAGCCATTTCGGCAGGTGTACCGGGTCGGCGAGCAGCCGGGCCGTCCTCTCCCGCGGCAGGGCGATCTCGATGGAGACGGTGTATTTCATGGGGCGCATCAGTCCTGCCCTTCTCGTGGCACAACGTGCTCCTGTACCGCTCGCCGCGCTCCTCGGCTGAGGGCACTGCCTCATGTGTCCGCGTGCAGAGGGCAGGCAGGTGGTCTGCGGTCGGGCGCCGGAGGATGCGTTTCGCTGTGCAATCCCGGCGTACGCATTGCTGAGCTTACGCAGTGCGGGGGCGGCCTCCGCCCGGCGTGCTCCCCCGCCTGCTGCGCCGGCTTCCGCCGCGAAGGGCCGGGCCCGGCGGCGCCGGGCCCGGTTAGGCCTGGTCCTCGGGGTCGGAGGGGACCTCGCCCGCCGGGTAGTCGTCCTCGTCCACGTCCACGCTGGGTACGTCGCCGCTGGGCGACGAGGTCGGCGTGGGCTCCTCCGGCGAGGGCTGCGGCGGCCCGTCGGAGCCGCTGCCGGGCCCCGGAGACGGCGAGCCCGTCCCCGAGGACGGCTGCGGCGGCGGCCGGCTCGCCTGGGCCGACATGTTCTGCAGCAGCAGGAACACCGCCACGACCACCACGGCGATCAGCAGCAGCGCCACCAGCAGCGCGACGATCACGGGCCACCCGGCGCGCGCCGGCGCCCCCGGCCCCCTCCGGTGCCCCACCGAGGCCCACGACCACGCGGCCGCCGCCGGGCCGGGGCTCCCGCGCCCCGCCCAGTAGGGGGCGTAGGAGGGCGCCGCCTCGGCGCCGGCCGACTCGCCCGCCGCCACCGCCACGGGCTCCAGGAAGGCCTCGGCGCCGCGCGGTCCCCCGCCGCGCACGGCCACCCACGATGCGGCGGGGCTGGTGAGGCTGGAGGCGAGCACCTTCGGCGGGTCGGCGATCCCCTTGCCGCCGCGCACCGCCGCGGCGAAGCGGTCGCGCGCGGCGGGGTCGGCGGCGGCGCCGGAGCTGAGCATGGCGACGCTCACCCGCCGTCCGCGGGAGTCGCGGCCGCTGTAGACGACGCCTTCGGCGCTCGCGCTGACCCGGTCGGTCAGCCGGAACGGTCCCAGTTGGCGCGGGTCCGCCTCGTGCAGGGGCACCGGGGCCTCCTCTCGCCTGCCACGGCCCTGATCGCGTCGGCACCGGAGGACCGGTTCCCCGCATGCGTTGCGGGTAGCATCGCCGGTGCGTGACCATCAACGTACCCGGCGGCGGGCAGCGGTGACCGCGCCGCACTGGAAAGGCTGGTGACATGGCCGGATCCGAGCTCCCGGGCGGGCACGGCGAGGACTCCGGGCCGCGTCCGCGCGGCGGCGGCTCCACCGGCGAGCCCACGCGCCTGCTGCGCGCGGCCCTGCAGGAGGTCTCGACCGTCATCGTGGGCCAGGACCAGATGGTCGAGCGCAGCATGGTCGCGCTCATCGCGCGCGGGCACTGCCTGCTGGAGGGTGTGCCGGGCATCGCCAAGACGCTGGCGGTCTCCACCCTGGCCAAGGTCACCGGAGGCTCGTTCGCGCGCGTGCAGTTCACACCCGACCTGGTGCCCTCCGACATCGTGGGCACCCGCATCTACCACCCCTCCACCGAGCAGTTCGACGTGGAGCTGGGCCCGGTCTTCGCCAACTTCGTGCTCGCCGACGAGATCAATCGCGCGCCCGCCAAGGTGCAGTCCTCGCTGCTGGAGGTCATGGCCGAGAAGCAGGTCTCGCTGGGCGGCGCCACCCACCCGCTGCCCGACCCCTTCATCGTCATCGCCACGCAGAACCCGGTGGAGTCCGAGGGCGTCTACCCGCTGCCCGAGGCCCAGCGCGACAGGTTCCTGATGAAGGTCGTCGTGGACCACCCGCGCGCCCACGAGGAGATGGAGATCCTGCGGCGGATGAGCGCCCGCCCGCCCGAGCCCCACCAGATCCTCGACCCGGTCACGCTGAAGGAGCTGCAGGGGGACGCCGAGCGGGTGCACGTCCACCAGCTCATCGCCGACTACGTCGTGCGCCTGGTCATGGCCACCCGCGAGCCCGAGAGCTACGGCGTGCCCGAACTGCGGCGGGTGCTGGAGGTCGGCGCCAGCCCGCGCGCCAGCCTGGGCCTGGTCGCCGCCGCCCGCGCGCTGGCGCTCATCCGCGGCCGCGACTACGTGCTGCCCGAGGACGTGCGCGTGCTGGCCCGCGACGTCATCGCGCACCGGCTCGTGCTGACCTTCGACGCGCTGGCCGACGGCGTCTCCACCACCCAGGTCGTCGACCGGGTGCTGGCCGCGGTGCCGCCGCCCCGCGTCATCTGGGACGACCCGCCCAGCGGCGAGCAGGCCGCCGCGGCGGTGCGCTAGGCGGCGGCCATGCCCCAGCGCCCCATCGGCCCCGGGCTCGACCCGCGCATGCACGAGGCCCTGCACCGGCTGGACCTGCGCATCGTCCGCCGGTTGGAGGGCCTGCTGCACGGCGAGCACCTGGGGCTGCGGGCCGGCCCGGGCAGCGAGCCCGCCGAGGCCAGGATGTACCAGCCCGGCGAGGACGACGTGCGGCTGATGGACTGGTCGGTGACCGCGCGCACCACCGTGCCCCACGTCCGCGACCTGGTCGCCGACCGCGAACTGGAGAGCTGGACGCTGCTGGACCTCTCGGCCAGCATGGACTTCGGCACCGTGGACGACCAGAAGCGCGAGGTCGCGATCGGTGCCATGGCCGCGGTCACCGTGCTCACCCAGCGGGTGGGCGACCGCTTCGGCGCGCACTTCCTGCACCGCGGCCGCATCCGCCGCTGGCCGGCCCGGTCGGGCAAGGCCGCGCTGATGTCGCTGCTGTCCACTGTGGCGGCAGCGCCCGAGGGCGACACCTCCGACGCCGAGGGCGCCGGCCTCGCCGACGCCCTGGAGGACCTGGCGCGCACCCGGTCGCGCCGGGGCCTGCGGGTCGTCGTCTCCGACTTCCTGGACACCCCGCCCGAGGCGGTCTCGGCGCAGGCGCCCGCAGGCTGGGAGCGGCCGCTGCGCAGCCTGGCCGGCCGGCACCAGGTCCTGGCGGTGGAGGTGGTCGACCCCCGCGAACTCGACCTTCCCGACATAGGATTGGTCACGATGCAGGATCCCGAATCCGGACGCACGCGCGAGGTCCGCCTCAGCCCCCGCGTCCGGCGCGACTACCGCCAGGCCGCCCAGGACCAGCGCGCCGCCGTCCGGGCGGCGCTGCGCCGCTGCGGGGTCCCGCACCTGACCCTGCGCACCGACCGCGACTGGATCGCGGACATGGCGCGGTTCGTGATCGAGCAGCGCCGCACCGCCCACCGGCTGTCCCGGCACACGCCGGCCATCCCGCGCTGATGCCCGGCGGCCGGCGCGCACGCGTGGGCAGGCGCCTCGCGCCGGCCGAGCAAGAGCGCCTCCGGGTGCATCCAGGCAGGCACGCAGAAAGGACGACCGGGTGACATTCCTATCGCCAGGGTGGCTCTGGCTGCTGCTCGCCCTCGCCGCACTCGTCGCCGCCTACGTCCTGCTGCAGTTCCGCCGCCGCGAGAACACGCTGCGCTTCACCAACCTCGCGCTGCTGGACCGGGTGGCGCCCCGGCGGTCGGGCTGGCAGCGCCACGTCGGCGCCGCGCTGTACTTCCTGGCCGTGGCCGTGCTGATCGCCTCGGTGGCCCGGCCCGCGATGCCCGTCGAGGTGCCCCGCGAGCGCGCCACGATCATGGTCGCGATCGACGTGTCGCCCTCCATGGCGGCCAACGACGTCGACCCCAACCGGCTGATCGCCGCCAAGGAGTCCGCGCGCGGGTTCGTCGACTCGCTGCCCGACCGCTTCAACGTCGGGCTGGTGGCGTTCTCCTCGACCGCCAGCGTCATCTCCTCGCCCACCCACGACCACCAGGCCGTGACCGACTCGATCGAGACGCTGCAGATGTCGCCGGGCACGGCCATCGGCGAGGGGGTCTTCACCTCCCTGGAGTCCATCCGCTCCTTCGACGAGGAGGCGGGGCGGAACCCGCCGCCGTCGGCGATCGTGCTGCTCTCCGACGGCGAGAACACCAGCGGGCGCCCGATCACCGCCGCGAGCAGGGAGGCGGCCGACATCGGCGTCCCGGTCTCCACGATCGCATTCGGCACCGGCGCCGCCATCATCGAGATCAACGGCGAACCGGTCGAGGCCGACATCGACAAGGGCGCCCTGGAGCGGCTGGCCGCCGACACCGACGGCCATTTCTACGAGGCCGAGTCCGAGGCCGAGCTGAGCGACGTCTACGACGACATCGGATCCTCCCTGGGCAGCGAGACCGTCGACCGCGAGATCGTCACCCGGTTCGTGCTCGTGGGCCTGCTTTTGGCCGCGGCGGCGGCCGTGGCGTCGATGGCGTGGAACCAGCGCGTGCCCTGAGCGGGGTGACCGCATCCGGCCAGTGCGGAGCCGGCAGGGGCCGCGACCGGTCCCATCGGCGCCGGTCCGAGGCGGCGACGGGGCCGCCCGAACCGGGCCCGCTACCGCGTTTGCGCAGTTCGCCCGGTACCGTGGCAGTGTTTGAGGTTGCCCTCAACCAGGGACGACGGAAAAGGAACGATGCCCCCAACAGCCCCCGCACCCGAGGCGATCCTCTTCGACCTCGACGACACCCTGCTCGACGACCGCGCCGCCAGCTCGGCGGGACTGCGCACGATCATGGAACGCCTCGGGCACCCGGAGTTCTCCGCCGCCCGCCGGTTGTGGGACGTCCAGACCGACATCTCGTTCGGCGCCTACATCGCCGGCCGCCTCAGCCTGCAGGAGCAGCGCCGCGAGCGCGTGCGCGCTCTGGCGATCCAGGCGGGCCACTCCCACATCGCCGACGAGCACTGCGACGAGCTCTACCAGGTCTACCTGTCGGCGCACCGCTCGGCGTGGGCGCCCTTCCGCGACGTGGTGCCCGTTCTCGGCGAGCTCGCCCGCGGCGGCATACGCCTGGCCGTGGTCACCAACGGCATCGAGCAGCTGCAGCGCGAGAAGCTTTCCGCGCTCGACCTCGCGGGGTTCTTCCCGACGGTGGCCTGCGCCGACACCGCGGGGGCGGGCAAACCCGACCCGCGCATCTTCCACGCCGCCTGCCGGAGCGTCCAGGTCCCGCCCGAGCGCGCCTGGCACGTGGGCGACCAGCTGCACGCCGACGCGCTCGGCGCCGTGGCCGCGGGCCTGCACCCCGTGCTCGTCGACCGGCACGAGCGCAACGAGGCCGCCGACCACGACGTCCAGACCGTGCCGGGACTCGACGACCTGCTGCGGATGGTGCACGCCTCGCGCGCACCCGCCTCCCCCGGGCCCCAGCCCCAGGTCGGCCGCACCGCCGACGCGGGACTGTGAGCGTCCCCGGCGCCGCGGACGCACCGCGGCGCGCGCGCCGCGCCACCGCCCACCTCGCCCTGGTCGGAGCCGACGGCCGGGCGGTGCTGGACGCGGGCGGGGCGCCCGGCGAGGAGCGCCTGGCCGGGGCCAGGGTCGGCTTCGGCGACGACCCCGCCGAGGTGGCCCGTGCCGCCGCCGGGCTTGCGGCCGACGTCCGGTTGGCGCCCTGCGACGTGCGCACCGAGCTCGCCGAGGCCCGCAGCGCCGGCGGCGGCACCGTGGAGCTGCACATCGACCGGATCTACTACACCGCTCCCGCGGAGCGGGCCCCGGCCGCCCCCGGCGGGCGGAGCATCCCCGTGCGCGCCGCGCTCGCGCTGCCGGCGCAGCCGTCGGCCGACCTTCTGGCCGAGGAGGAGGCCGAGCGCGCCGGGCCCGTGCTGCGCCGGTTCTCCTGCTACGGGGTGGTCACCGACCCGGCGGGGCGCATCCTGCTCTCGCGGATCGCCCCGGGGTTTCCGGGCGCGGGCACCTGGCACCTGCCCGGCGGCGGCGTCGACCACGGCGAGTCGCCCCGCGCGGCGCTGCGCCGCGAGGTGGTCGAGGAGACCGACCAGCGCTGCGGCGTGGGCGAGCTCATCGCGATCAGCCACTACCGCCGCACCCGCGAGCTCGGCCCGGCCGGACCGGAGAGCGACGTCTACGCGGTGTGGGTGTTCTTCCACGCCCACGTCGCCGATCCGCGGACGCTGCGGGTGGTCGAGGTCGGCGGCTCCACCGAGGACTGCGCCTGGTTCGACGCCGACGACATCGCCCGCATCCCGCTCTCGGCCACGGCCCTGCGCGCGTTCGCGGAGCTGTCGGGCACCGGTTCCCCGGCCCGTTAGGCCCGCCCGAGGGGCCCGCACCCGCCGCGGCGCCGCCAACGGCCGCGCAGCACGCGTCTTCGCCGTCGCCTCCCGAGGAGGGGCTGTGCCGCCCTCCACCCGCTCCCCCAGCGGAGGCGGCGCGGGGGCGGTTCCGCCCGCAGCGGGCTTGCAGGCCCGCGGGGCGCGGGGGTCAGCCCCGGCGGTCCAGGACCAGCCGCCGCAGGGCCCAGACGGCGGCTCCGGCGGCGATGACCGCGGCGCCGCTCACGACCGAGCTCAGGGGCAGGGTGAAGGCCAGCACCAGGCACCCGGCCAGGCCCACCACGGGCACCAGCAGCGGCGGCCGGTTCTCGCGCGGGCCCAGTCGCAGCGCCGAGGCGTTGGTGATCGTGTAGTAGACCAGCACGCCGAAGGCGGAGAACCCGATGGCGCCGCGCAGGTCCGAGACCAGCACGATCAGGCAGACGACCGCGCCCACGGCGGCCTCGGCGCGGTGCGGGCCGCCGAAGCGCTCGTGCGTGGCCGCCAGGGAGCGCGGCAGGTGGCCGTCGGAGGCCATCGCCGCCACGGTCCGCGAAACGCCGAGGATGAGCGCCAGCAGAGCGCCCAGGCTCGCCAGCGCCGCGCCCACCGCCACCACGGGGACCAGCTCCGGCCAGCCGGCCGCCGCGACGGTGTCGGCCAGCGGTGCGCTGCTCTCGGCGAGCCCGTCGCGGCCCAGCACCGTCAGCGCCGCGGCGGCCACCACCAGGTAGACGACGAAGACGCCGGCCAGGGCTATGCCGATCGCGCGCGGGATCGTCGTCGCGGGGTCGCGGACCTCGCCGCCGAGAGTGGCGATGCGCGCATAGCCGGCGAAGGCGAAGAACAGCATGCCCGCGGCGCCTAGGAGGCCGAAGAAGCCGGGCCAGTGGCCCGATACCGCCAGCTGGGCGGGGTTGGCCTCGCTGCCGAGCAGTCCCACGGCGGCCACGGCGGCCAGCACCGCGAGGACGGCCGCCAGCAGGACCCGCGCCAGTCCCGCCGACGTGCGCAGGCCCCGGTAGTTGACCGCGGTCAGCGCGACCACGGCGGCCACCGCGAGCGGCCGTGCCAGCTCGGGCGCCACGTAGGCGCCGAAGGTCAGCGCCATCGCCGCGCACGAGGCCGCCTTGCCCACGGTGAAGGCCCACCCGGCGAGGTAGCCCCACAGCTCGCCGAGGCGCTCGCGCCCGTAGACGTAGGTGCCGCCCGACTCCGGGTGCCGCGCGGCCAGGCGCGCCGAGGAGGTGGCGTTGCAGTAGGCGACCACGGCGGCGATCAGCAGCGCCACCCACAGCCACGCACCCGCTTCCTCCGCCGCCGGCGCGAACACCGCGAACACGCCGGCTCCGATCATCGCCGCAGCGCCGACGGTGACCGCGTCGGCGGTGCCCAGCACCCGGGAGGGCGTGGCCTGCGATCCAGAAGAGGTGGTCATACCGCCAGAGTCTGCCCCACCATGATCACGCATCAGTGAACAACCCGAACACCCAGCGCGACCACAACCGGCCGCAGGCGGTGTCCGCGCCGGGACCCGGGGTCGGTGCCCCGGCGGCCGCATCCGGCCGCGCGGGGCGTGTCGGAGCCGCGCGCCCGAGTCACTTTCGCGGGCGCACCGCAGAGCGGCACCGCCGAGCCGGGGCGCGGCTCACGCCGCACCCGGGCCCGCCCGCCGCCGGATCTTCGGCGCACGCCGTGGCCGCGGACCGGTCCCGCCCCCGCGGCGGCCGGGAGCCGCGGCCGTAGTCCGGCGTACTCGCCCTGGACCGGGTTCACGGACGCCAGGGTGTCCCGGTGTGGTCGCTGATGTCCTCGGCCGCGACCTGCCGGAGCTGGCGGGAGAGGTCGGCGAGCGCGCGCGACACCGCGAGCTCGTCGCCGATCTCGGGAACGTCGTCGTCGGTGGGGTGCTTGCGGGCCATGCCGTGGCCGCGCAGCCCCACGCCGTCCTGGGAGTCGAGGCCCGCCTCGGCCATGGTGCGGGCAGAGTCGCCCTCGGACTCCTCTGACAGCAGGATGTCGATGTTCCACCGCTTCGTGGTGTGCATCGTCACCCACCTCCAGCTGATGCACCGGGCGGCTCAGCCCCCGGCGGGGTTCTTTTCGATATGGGCGTCGGGTCCGGGGTAGACCAGGGACTCGGTATCGGCGTCCTCGTCCAGCCATCGGACCTGGTAGGGCGGTGCGCCCTCGCTGCCGCGAACCTGAGTGACCACTGCGGTGCGGCGGTGCATGTCGTCGCGGGGCCCCTCGACGACGAGGTGGTCTCCGACCCGGGCTCTCATCGCTACTCCCCTCGGCACGTGCTCGCCTGAGTGTCCTCACCTGCGGGACTACCCACCATCCTCCGCCTGCCCACGTTGGAATGCAATGGCGCTCCAAGGAGCGGTGGAGGGGGCGGTCGCGCAGGTCGGAGCGGATGCGGTCGCGTACGCCGGGCCGGGCCCGCGGCGGCTCGGCGGCGTACTACTCGACGCCGGCGCTGAGGGTGCGGCCGCCGTCGAGGGTGTGGGTCTGGCCGGTGACCCAGGAGGACTCGTCGGAGGCGAGGTAGGCGATGGCGGCGGCGACGTCCTCGGGCACGCCCAGGCGGCCCAGCGGGTAGCCCGCTGCGGTCTTCTCCTCGTCCTCGAAGAGCGCCTCGGCGAACTTCGTCTTCACCACGGCCGGCGCGACGGCGTTGACGCGGATGCCCACGGGCGCCAGCTCGTAGGCCAGCTGCTCGGTGAGGTTGATCAGGGCGGCCTTGCTGGCGCCGTAGATCCCGAGGCCGGGCGAGGGGTGCTGCCCCGCCAGCGACGCGACGTTGACGACCGCGCCGCCGTGCTCGGCCATCCACGCGCGGTGGACGGCGCTGACCCAGGACGCGGCGGCGATGACGTTGATCTCGAAGATCTTGGCCATCGCGGCGGGGTCCACGTTGACGATCGCGTCGAACACGGGGTTGGTGCCCGTGTTGTTGACGAGGACGTCGATGCGGCCGAACTCGGCGAGCGTCCGCCGGACGACCTCGTCGCGGTGCTCGGCGTCGTGCGCCTTGCCCGCGACGCCCACGGCGGTGCCCGCGCCGCCGAGGTCGGAGACCGCCTTCTCCAGCGGCTCGGGGTTGCGCCCGGTGACGACGACCTTGCCGCCCTCGTCGGCGATGCGCCGGGCGGTGGCCAGCCCGATCCCGCGGCTGGCTCCGGTGATGATGGCGACCTTGCCGGCAAAACGTCCCACGACCTGTTTCCCTTCGTCCGTGCTCTCCGACGGCACCACACTACCGACCGGTCGGATTGTGGCGCGGACCGCCTCGGCGCCGGCCCCGCCCCGTGGCGCCCGTGCGGCACCGTCCGCCTGCGCAACCGGCGGTCCGCCGCTTCGGCCCAGCGCACACCCGCGCCGGTGGCCCGCTGCTGGTAGCGTGCGCCCGTGGTGCGCGAGCGGACAGCTGCCGCGCCCGGCGCGACCCCGCCCGCGGTCCCGCCGGAGGCCCGGCGCACCGCAAGACACGCCCCGGCGGGGGCAGGTGGTGATTGGAGGCGCCGTGGACCGGCGCGAGCACGGCGGCTCCCCCGGCGAGGGGCGCGAACGCGCGCAGCACTACTTCGACGCCGACCCCGCCGCCGCCAGCCGGCCCGCCTCCGTCGACCTGGTCCTGCCGGACCTGCACCTGCGGCTGGCGACCGACCGCGGCGTGTTCTCCGCCGATCGCGTGGACCTGGGCACCCGGGTGCTGCTGGAGTCGGTGCCCCCACCGCCCGAGCGCGGACGCCTGCTCGACGTCGGCTGCGGCTACGGCCCGATCGCGCTCGCGATGGCCGCGCGAGCGCCGGAGGCCGCGGTGCTGGGCGTGGACGTGAACGGGCGCGCCCTGGAGCTGGCTCGGCGCAACGCCGCCGAGAACGGCCTTTACAACGTAGATTTCCAATTGGTGAACGGGGACGGCTCGCCCGCCGACGCCCTCGCCCGGCCCTCGGAACCCCCGCTGACCGGGCCGTTCGACGCCCTGTGGGCCAACCCGCCGATCCGCGTCGGCAAGGAGGCGCTGCACCGGCTGCTGCGCACCTGGCTGGGCCGGCTGACCTCCGGCGGGACGGCCCACCTGGTCGTCCAGCGCAACCTGGGCTCCGACTCGCTGCACCGCTGGCTGGAGCAGGAGGCGGGTATGGCGACCGAGCGCGCCGCCTCGCGTGCCGGATTCCGGGTCCTGCGCGTCCACGCGCCCTGACCGGGACGCCTCCGCCCCGGCGGCGGGGCGCCGCACTCGGCGCCCGCCCCCTGCCCCGAACTCCCCGATACCGCTATCGTGGAGACGACGAACCGCACCGGCAACGACCAGTACACGAGGAACGCACCGCAGGTGAGCACGCAGCTGCGCCCCACTGACGTCAAGCGACTCAACCGCCATTGGCGCAGGCGCACCCAGGGCAGAATCGCCCTCATCGCCGAGTCCGTCACCCAGCCGTTCAACCTGGGCTCCATCCTGCGCACCTGCGCGACGTTCGGAGTCGAGACGGTCTGGCTGGCGGGCAACTCCGCCGATCCGGCCCATCCCCAGGTGGGCAAGACCGCGCTGGGTACCGAGCAGAAGCTCCGCCTGGAGAAGGCCTCCACCGGCGCGCAGGCCGCGGCCGCCGCCCGCGGGGCGGGCTACCGCGTCGCCGCCGTCGAGCTCGCCCGCGGCGCCGTGCCGCTGCACGAGGCCCCACTGGAAGGCGACGTCTGCCTCGCCGTGGGCGCCGAGGACCACGGCTGCTCGCCGGGCCTGCTCTCGGCGGCCGACACCGCCGTCTACATCCCGCAGATCGGCCGCGTCGGCTCGCTGAACGTCGCCGTGGCCGCCGCCGTCGCCATCGCCGAGACCCGGCGCCGCGAATGGCGGGAGCTGCCCGGCGACGCCGAGGGCGCGGGCACCGCCGAGGCCGCGGAGGCCCCCGGCTCGCACTGACGCACCGCCGCTGCGAGCGGCCGGCGAACAAGCCCCCCGAGCAGGGTTCGAAGCGGAGGATCGGGGGAATTTTTCCAGCTCCGCGATCGTATCCACACTGAAAAACCCGTCGAGAGAGGATCACGTGGACCCGTCCCGAAGTACCGGCAGCGCCCTGACCGGACGCTGCTCCCCCGAATCCGACGAGCCTCCTTCACCAGGTAGCGCGCGCACCGGAGTCCGTCGCTCCGAGGCGGTGCGTGCGAAATGAGCGTCGTCCTCAGCATCCTCCTCGGAGCGCTGGTGATCCTGGTGATCACCGCGGCGACGGGCTTCTTCGTCGCCCAGGAGTTCGGCTACATGGCGGTGGACCGCTCCCGCCTGAAGGCCCGCGCCAGCCGGGGCGACACCGGCGCCCGGCGCGCGCTGGACATCACCGGCCGCACCTCGTTCATGCTCTCGGGCGCCCAACTGGGCATCACCGTCACCGGTCTGCTGGTCGGCTACGTCGCCGAGCCGATGGTGGGCGAGGGCATCGGCGAGGTGCTGGGCTGGGCCGGAGTGCCGCTCGGCACCGGTATCGCGGTCGGAACCGTCCTCGCGCTGCTCTTCTCCACCGTCGTGCAGATGGTCTTCGGCGAGCTGTTCCCCAAGAACCTGGCGATCGCCCGGCCCGAGCCGGTCGCCCGCTGGCTGGCGCTGTCCACCGGCGTCTACCTGCGCGTGTTCGGCTGGCTCATCCGGCTGTTCGACCAGGCCTCGGTCCTGCTGCTGCGCCTGGTGCGCATCGAGCCGGTCGAGGACGTCCAGCACGCCGCCACGCCCCGCGACCTGGAGTACATCGTCGAGGAGTCGCGCGAGAGCGGCGACCTGCCCGCGGAGCTGTCCACGCTGCTGGACCGCACGCTGGACTTCCACGACCGCACCACCGAGCACGCCATGATCCCGCGCCCGCAGGTCTCCACGGTCGAGGCGGGCGAGCCGGTCAGCCGCGTCGTGGAACTGATGGCCTCGGGCCACTCCCGCTTCCCGGTCCTGGGCGACGGCGTCGACGACATCGTGGGCGTGATCTGCCTGCGCGACGTGCTCGCGCTGGGCGACCGCGCGCTGGCCGACGTCCGGGTCTCCGACGTGGCGCGCTCTCCGGTGCTGGTGCCCGGATCGCTGCCGCTGCCGTCCCTGCTCCGCCAGCTGCGCGACTTCGACGAGGAGTTCGCCTGCGTGGTCGACGAGTACGGCGGCCTGGCCGGCGTCGTCACGACCGAGGACATCGCCGAGGAGCTGGTGGGCGAGATCGCCGACGAGCACGACCCCGAGGACGCCGGCGAGGCGCGCGTCGGCGAGGACGGCAGCTGGCTCGTCCCCGGCGCGCTGCACGTCGACGAGGTCGAGCGGCTCATCGGCCACGACCTTCCCGAGGGGGACTTCGAGACCATCGGCGGCCTGGTGATCTCCGAGCTCCGGCGGCTTCCCGCCCCGGGCGACAGCGTCAGCGTGGTGCTCCCCCGCCACGCCGGCGCCGCCGAGGAGGAGCCGCTGCGCACCGTGGACCTGGGGGTGCGCACCGTCGACCGGCACGTGCCCGAGACGGTGCGCCTGGAACTGCGTGAGGAACAGGCCGGCGAGCACGCCGGGCAGGACAGCGGGGTGAGCGCATGAGCGACATGAGTCCGATGGCCGCCATGGCGGCGACGGTCGCCATCATCGCCTTGAGCGCGTTCTTCGTGGCCATCGAGTTCGCGCTGGTGGCGGCCCGCCGCTACCGGCTGGAGGAGGCCGCCGAGACCAGCGCCTCGGCCCGGGCGGCGCTGAAGAGCTCCCGCGACCTCTCGCTTCTGCTCGCGGGCTCCCAGCTGGGGATCACGCTGTGCACCCTGGCGCTGGGCGCCATCACCAAGCCCGCTGTCGAGCACATGCTGCACCCGCTGTTCACGGGCTGGCTGCCCGAGGCGGCGGCCACGGCCGTGGCGTTCGTGGCGGCGCTGGTCGCGGTGACGTTCGTGCACCTGGTGGTGGGCGAGATGGCGCCCAAGTCCTGGGCCATCTCCCACCCGGAGCGGTCGGCGACGCTGCTGGCGCTGCCGATGCGCGCGTTCATGTGGGTGACCCGCCCGGCGCTGGTGCTGCTCAACGGCCTGGCGAACTGGTCGCTGCACCGGGTGGGCGTGCAGGCGGTCGACGAGGTCGCCGCCGGGCACGGACCCGACGACCTGCGCGAGCTGGTCGACCACTCGGCCAAGACCGGTGCGCTGGACGAGGAGCGGCGCGACCAGCTGGCCACCGCGCTGGAGGTGAACTCGCGCCCGCTGCGCGAGATCACCACACCCAGCGAGGAGCTGGCGGCGGTGGCGCCCACGGCGACGCTGGAGGAGGTCCAGCGGGTCTCCCGCGAGTCCGGCCACCTGCGGCTGGTGGTGCGCGAAGGCGCCGAGCCGGTGGGGGTGCTGCACGTGCGCGACGCGCTGACCAGCCCGCCGCAGACCACGGCCGCCGACCTGATGCGGCCGGTGCTCACGATGGAGGGCGAGACCCCCATCTACGCCGCACTGGGCATCATGCGCGAGAGCCGCACCCACTTGGCGCTCGTGGAGGAGCAGGGCCGCCTCGCCGGCCTGGTCACCCTGCAGGACATGCTGGACCGGCTGCTGCTGCTCGACTCCGCGGCCTGAGGGACGCCCCGGCCGCCGCTCCACGGCCGGAGCGGCGGCCTCCGCGGCCGGTACCGGCGGGCTCCGCCACCGGCCGCGACGGGCGCTCTCGCCCCTGTGACGCGAATCGGCCTCCGCGCCCGGGAATCAGCGCCGGAGCGGGACTGTTCTGCCGTGTCGCGTGCTCCGTCGCATCGCGCGGCGGAGGCGGCGCGGAGGCGGCCCCGGGGCGCCTCCGGCGGGGCCGCTACGGTGGGCCCGGACCAGGCAGGTGACGGCGACGAGCGGGAATCGGGGCGGCGACGTGGTGCAGGCACGCCGAGCGGACCGGATGTGGGCGGTGGCGCTGGCCGCCGGGTTGTGGGGGACCTCGGCGCTGATGCGCGACCCGCTGGCCCAGGTGCTGCCCGCCTCGACCATCGTGTTCTACGAGCACGCCGTTATCGTGGTGCTGCTGCTGCCGTGGCTGGTGCCGGCGCTGCGCGCCCTGGCCGAGGCCGGTCCCACTGTGATCGCGGCGGTCGCCGTGGTCGGCGGCGGGTCGTCGGCGCTGGCGACCACGCTGTTCACCATGGCCTTCACCGTGGGCGACCCGATCACGCCGCAGGTCCTGCAGAAGCTGCAGCCGGTGTTCGCGATCGTGCTGGCCGTGGTGCTGCTGGGCGAGCGGCTGGCACCGCGCTTCGCGCTCTACGCACTGCCGGCGCTGGCCGGCGCGTGGCTGCTGGCCTTTCCCGAGCCGCTGTCGGTGAGTGTGCGCGACGCCCAGGGCGCCGCCCTGGCGGTGGGGGCGGCGCTGCTGTGGGCCGCGGGCACGGTGCTGGGGCGGCTAGCCGGGGCGCGCCTGGCGTTCATGCACGTGACGGCGCTGCGGTTCGCGTTCGGACTGCCGGTGGCACTGGCGATCGCCCTCGCGTCGGGCGCCTCGCTGGCCGTGGGCGGGACCCAGGTGCCGCAGCTGGTGCTGCTCGCGCTGATCCCCGGCCTGCTGGCGCTGACGCTGTACTACTGGGGACTGCGCAGGACACCGGCCAGCCGCGCCACGCTGGGCGAGCTGGCCTTCCCGCTGGTGTCGGCGGCCGTGGGCGCCGGGCTGCTGGGCGCGGAGCCGGCCTGGAGCCAGTGGGCCGGCGGCGCCGTGGTGCTCGCCGCCGTCACCGCGATGGCGCTGAGCCGGTCGGGACCGCGCCCCTCGGGCGTGCGCGTGCCCGAGGAGAGCCCGGCGGCCCCCGCGGCGGCGCGCTGAGGCCTCGGGCGGCGGGCGCGGCACGTGCAGCGGGCGAGGAGTACGGGCGCGCCGGGCCGGAGGCTCCGGCGCGGTGACAACGGCGGCGGCCTCCGCGGGCCGCGGCCGCACCTCGGGCGGCGCCGCCGGCGCCGACAGCAGTGACACCACCCGCCGCCTGGCAGCAGCGGCGCACCTCAGACGGAGACCGGCGAGGCCGACAGCGCAGTGACACCACTCCGCCGCCTGCCCACCGCGGCGCACCTCAGACGGAGGCCAGTGAGGCTGACAGCGCAGTGACACCACTCCGCCGCCTGCCCACCGCGGCGCACCTCAGACGGAGGCCAGTGAGGCTGACAGCGCAGTAATGAGGTGCTCGCGCGATCGCGGGTCGCAGTGAGCCGCTTCGAGGACGCGCAGCTCGCGGTCGGCATCGGGGCCGGCCTCGTGGTCGGGGCCTTCGCCGGCCGCCACCGGCATCGGCGCGGAGCCGTCCCAGCCCGGTGTCGAGGGGTAGGTGACGTCGATGGAGACGCGCCGGCCGTCGAGCTCGACGACGAGGTAGCGGTGCACGTCCCGCACGCCGGACTCGGGCACCGCCGCCGCGGCCGCCTCGCCCAGGCGCGCGCGGGCGTCCTCGGGGGTGCACACGTGCACCCGGTGCACCAGCCGCGGCCGGGTCTCGGGCCAGCCCTTCTCCAGGGCCGCGGCGAGCAGTTCGTGCTTGGTGGTGCTGGTGCCCCGCCACTCGTCCAGGGTTCCCTGGGCGCTGCGGTCGGCCGGGGCCCCGAAGGGGATGCGGTGGACGGCGTCGACCACCTGGGCCATGGAGGCGTCGGCGGGCAGGCCGGCCCGCGTGATGAGTGGATCCAACATGGCGGCCAGCGTAACGAAGCGGTGCACCGCCCCGGTAGACGATCAGGTCGGCGGCCGGAGGCGGCTAACGCGGGCGCCGGCCCGCGCCCGCCCGGAGGCGGGCGGAGGCGGGCCGGCGCTGCGGCGGGGTGTCAGCCGTTCCTGGTGGTCAGGGTCACCTCGATGTTCCCGCGGGTGGCGCGGGAGTAGGGGCACACCTGATGGGCGGCCTCCACCAGCTTCTGGGCCTCCTCCTGGGTCTTGCCGGGGATGGCGACCTCCAGCTCGACCGCCAGGGTCAGGCCGTCGTCGGCGCTGCCCAGGCTGACCGTGGAGTCGATCGAGGAGCCGTCGACGGAGTCGCCGGACTCGCGGGCGACCTTCTTGAGGGCGCCGTGGAAGCAGGCGGCGTAGCCCACGGCGAACAGCTGCTCGGGGTTGGTGCCGGGCCCGTCGTCGCCGCCCAGGCCCGAGGGGACCGAGAGCTCGACGTCCAGGCGGTCGTCGGTCGTGCGGCCGCGACCCTTGCGGCCCTCGCCCTCGATGTGAGCCTCGGCGGTGTACATGACCTTCATCGCGCTGTCTTCCTTTCGGATGGCGTTTCGCCCGCGGCTGGGGTGGCCGCGGCCGCATTCCCCGCCGTGCGCCGTCGCCGGCTCACTGCCGGCTGCGGAGGTCGTCGGCGGCGGCGGTGGCGGAGTCGGTGATCCGCTCCAGGGTGCGGCGCAGCTCCGCGGCCTGGGCCGCGGAGACGCCGGTGGCGTCCAGAACCTGAGCGGGGATGCCGGCGGCCTGCTCGCGCAGGCGCATGCCCTTGCCGGTGAGAGTGATGTGCACGACGCGCTCGTCGCCGCCTTGGCGGCTGCGCCGGACCAGACCGCCCGCCTCCAGCCGGCGCAGCAGGGGCGAGAGGGTGCCCGAGTCCAGCCGCAGCCGGGTGCCCAGTTCCTTGACGGTGAGGTCGCCGCGCTCCCACAGCACCAGCATGGCCAGGTACTGGGGGTAGGTGAGGTCGAGCCCGTCGAGCAGCTCGCGGTAGAGGCCGGTCATCGCGCGCGAGGCGGCGTAGACCGCGAAGCACAGCTGGTGTTCCAGCGCGAGCGGCTCGGACCTGTCTGCCATGGTTCGGGCTCTCCCTCCTTGACGGCGGTCAATTTAGCACAATCGAATTGGACACAACCAACCCTCCGTCGCGGCCCCGGCCTACTCCGGCGCCTGCGCGCGGCGCAGCTTTCCGGCGATGTCGCGCAGCGTGCGCAGCTCCTCGCTGCTCAGCGCACCGCCCACGTACTGCTCGATCGCCGCCGCGTGGCGGCGGCCGGTCCGGTTGAGCACCGCCCGGCCGCGCTCGGTGAGCCCGACCACGGTTCCGCGCCGGTCCGCGGGGTCGCAGCCGCGGGTGACCAGGCCGTCCTCGGCCATGCGCTCGACCAGGCGGCTGATACTGGGCTGGGTCAGCAGCACGTGCTCGCTGAGGTCGCGCATGCGCGAGCCCTCGGGGCAGCGGGAGAGGGTGAAGAGCACGTCGTACTCGCGCATGGTGATCCCGGTCCCGCGGAAGTCGTCCTGAAACCTGCGCATCAGCGCGATCTGGGCGCGGGCGAGCTCCTCCCACGCCTCCTCCGCGAGCTTGTTCCTGGCCATCCTCGGGCTCCTCCGCCTCGTCGCGCTCGCTCCCGCGGGCCCTGCGCCCGGGTGCCCCGCAGCGCCGCCGCGCGCCGGCTCTGCGAATGCGTGTGCGGTCCGGGCGCACCGGTGCGGCGGCGAGGACCGTCCGCCCCCGCTGCGGGGCTGCGTCGCCGACCCATGATTCCACCGTCCCGGGACGCGCGGCGGCACCGAAGCGCGATACGCACGCCCGGATGCGCCGCGGCGCCTTTAGATCGCCTTCCAGCGCTGCAGCAGATGGAAGGCGCCCCATCCCGGCAGCACCGGGAGCCAGAAGGTCAGCAGCCGGTACAGCAGCACCGCGGGCAGCCCGACCGCGGCCGGCACCCCCGCGACCGTCGTCAGCCCGCCCAGCAGCGCGGCCTCGACGGCACCGAGCCCGCCGGGGGTGGGCGCGGCCGAGCCGATGGCGTTTCCGGCGAGGAACACCACGACCAGCGCGGCGACGCCGGCGCTGCCGCCGAAGGCGGCCACCGAGAAGCCCAGGCACATCACGAAACCCGCGGTCAGCAGCAGTGTGCCGCCCACGCCCATCACCAGCCGGCGCGGGTGCTGCATCAGGTCCAGCAGCTGCGGCAGCGTGTCCTGGAAGTAGGGGCGGGCGCGCTCCAGGACCGCGCGGCGCAAACCCGGCACCAGCAGGACCAGCGCCACCGCCAGGGCCAGGCCGGCGGTGACCGCGATGAGCGTCACTGACGGCGAGAAGTCGGCGAGGTAGGAGGTACCGGTCAGGTAGGCGGCCACCAGCAGCAGGGGCACGTGCAGGATCAGCCCCACGGCCTGGGAGAGCCCCACGGCCGAGATCGCCAGCCCCGCCGAGGCGCCCATCCGGGAGACGTAGCGCGTGTTGATCGCCAGCGACCCCAGCCCCGCGGGCGCGGCGATGCGGACGAACGAGCCGGCGAACTGCACCAGCACCGTCGTCCACAGGTTCAGCCGGATCGGCACGAAGCCCATCAGCGCCATGGCCGCGGCCACCATGCACAGCGTCGAGGCGGCGAACGCGGCGGCCGCCCAGCCGAGGTCCGCGGCGGCGATGGTGCCGAAGTCGACGCCGGCGAGCTGGTAGGCGAGGACGAGCCCCACCGCGGTGGCGACCACCACGCTGACCACGGTGCGCGGGCGCATCCGCTCCAGGCGTGCCGGGCGCGCCTGCGCCTCGGGCACCGCGCCGGTGATCTGGGCCCGGATGGCGCCCAGGGTCCCGCGGTGGGCGCGCAGCCGGCCGCGCAGCGCGAACGGCATCCCGGCGGTCTGCACGAACGGCAGGGCGGCGGCCGCGGTGTCGCGGCCGAGGACGCGCACGGCCGAGTCGACCGCGCGCCGCTCGCCCACGCGCAGCGCCAGCAGGGTCATCAGCGCCGCAACGTCCAGGGACGCCTTGATCGGCGAGCCGGCGACCGTGCCGTTGGCCAGGCCGGTGAACACGACCCGCCCGTTGAGCCGCCGCCCCACTGTGGAGCCGTTCAGGTTGCCGTGGGTGATGCGGTTGCGGTGCAGCAGGAGGAGCTCGGAGTAGACCTCGTCGAGCGCCTCGTCGGTGAGCTCGTCGGTGCCGATCTCGTCGAGGGTGCGCAGCGGCACGTGCTCGGTCACCAGCGCCACGGTGCCCAGTCCCAGTTCGCCCACGCCCAGCACCTGCGGGCCGGCGGCCCCGGCGGCGCGGGCGGCGAAGTCCATCAGCGCGGCGTGCTCCACCCTGCGCTGGACGCCCAGCAGCACCGAGGGCGCCGCCGGGCCGCGCAGCATCACCGCGCCCAGCAGCCGCTTCCACAGCCCGTGGGTGTCCTCGGCCCGGAACAGCACCACGTCCAGGCGCCGGTCGACGGTGTCGACGGCGTAGCGCTGGTTCCCCTCGGCGTCGCCGCCCAGCGGGGTCAGCCCCAGCGGCTCCCAGCCGAACCGGCGCAGCTCGCGCACCAGCCGGCCGGTGGCCGGGACCGGCCGCGACAGGCCCACGGCATAGGCCGCCACCGACGCGCAGGTCCATCCGGCCAGCAGGGTCAGCAGCAGCGACAGTGTCGTGGTCACCCCCGCCAGCAGCACCGAGACCGAGGTCAGGGCGATGCCGCCCCACATCGCGGCCCGAACGCGCGGCAGATGGGCCAGCGGTAGCGCGCACACGTAGGCGACGGCGGCGGCGATGTAGGCGTGCAGCGGGGAGGTGAACAGGCTCTGGGCCTCCGGCGCCTGGAGGACCTCCGGCAGCCCCGGCGCGGGGGTGAGGGCGTGCACGGTCGCGTTGGCGGCTCCGACGAGCCCGTAGCAGAAGCCGGCCGCCGCGAGCGCGCGCACGATCTGGCGGAACTCGGTGCGCAGCAGCCGCTCCACGGCGGTGACGGCGACGAGCACGATGACCGTCAGGTTGGCGACGCCGGCGGCCAGGGCGAGCACCGAGGGCGGCAGCAGCGTGCGCAGCTCGGCCGGGTAGGCCGCCTCCTGGCCGTCGGTGACGAGGCGGACGACGACCAGCACGGCGGCGATGGCCAGCATGCCGGCGGCGGCGACCAGCAGGTCCACCGGCCTGCGCGCGATGGGCCCCAGCGCCGACAGGCGCTCGTCCGTGCCCTGTTCCGGGTCGACTCCTGCGGATTTCACACTTCCACACTGCCCGAATCCGCCCACGATCCCGCACCAGCCCCCGAATTGGCGTGTCCGCCGCAGGCGCGGCCCGCAAGCGGACCCCCGCCGGTCACGATCGGTGACCGACGTCACGCCCGGCCGTTACCGCCCCGTCACGGCCGGTCGATCCCGCGAAACGCGCGGCGGGCATCGTCGAGGCCATGGGTGACGACTTGCGAACCGACGCGAACGCACGAGGCGGCCGGCGGAGTGCGCGCCGCGAGCCGGCGCCGCGGGGTTTTCTCGGCCAGGAGCTGGTGGACATGGGCGGGCTGCTGCTGGCGGCGGGCGCCGCACACCTGCTGGTGCTGTCCCTGGGCCACAGCGACCACGGGGGCCGGATGCTGGCGGCGGCCGGGGCCGCCCTGCTGGCGGTCTCGACGCTGCACCGCTGGTGCAGGCACCGCGCCGGGGCTCGCGCCTCCGGCGGCCGGCCGACGGCGCGCGGGACCGCGGCGGTACCCGGAGGCGCGGGGGTACCGCAGGCGGCGGGGACGGACCGGGAGCGGTTGTGGCGGGTGCGGGTGGCCGTCGGCGACGTCCCCGGCGGGCCGGCGGCGCTGACCGCGCAGATGGCGCGGCAGGGCGTGGACATCCGGCTCCTCCGGGTCCGCCCCACCGCCGAGGAGGCCGCAGACGAGGCCGTCGACGAGCTCTACGTGGCAGCGCCGCCCGGGGCCGGCGCCGAGGCGCTGCGCGCCGCCGCCGCGCGCGCGGGCAGGCGCCGCCCGGTCGTCGAGCCGGCCGGCGCCCACGATCCGGCCGACACCGCGGCCCGCGCCCTGTCCCTGCTGGCGGGCCTGGTCGCCGGGCGGAGGAGTTTGGCCGAGGTGCTCGCCTCGGTGTCGGGTGCGCGCGACGTCGCGCGGCTCGGCACTCCCCCGCCCGGGCTGGCGGCCGAGGAACTGCGGCGCACGGAGATGACCCTGCCCGATCCCGAGGGCGGCGTGCTGCTGCGGCGCGAGGTCCCGTTCACACCGGTGGAGTTCGCGCGGTGCCGGGCGCTGGTGCGCGCCGCCGCAACCCTGCACGAGCGCCTGGCCGCGCATCCGGCGCCCGAGCGGTGAGCGGCGCCCGCCCACGTCTCGGATGCGGGACGACCTGCGACGGCTTTGCATCCGAGGTGGTGGCTGCGCCCCTCTCTGGGTAGTCGGCCCGGCGTCGCGCCTTCGGGGCGCGGGCGATGCGCCGGCCTGCGGCGGTGAAGGCCGCCCACCGCCGCAGGCGGCGCGTTCGGACGCCGGACCCGGTCGGCGCGGCACCCGGACCTCCTGCCGCGCCGGCCGCCCCCTTCGGCTCAGGCCGCTGTCACAGGAAGCTCACGCCCTGGGCCAGCGGCAGCTCCGCGGAGTAGTTGACGGTGTTGGTGGCGCGGCGCATGTAGGCGCGCCAGGAGTCGGAGCCGGACTCGCGGCCGCCGCCGGTGGCCTTCTCGCCGCCGAACGCGCCGCCGATCTCGGCGCCGGAGGTGCCGATGTTGACGTTGGCGATCCCGCAGTCGCATCCGGCCGATGACAGGAACCGCTCGGCCTCGCGCTGGTCGCGCGTGAACACCGAGCCCGACAGGCCCTGCGGTACGCCGTTGTGCAGCTCCAGCGCCTCCTCGAAGGTGCGGTAGGTGAGCACGTAGAGGATCGGGGCGAAGGTCTCCCGGCGCACGACGTCCTCCTGGCGCGGCATGCGCACCACCGCCGGGTCGACGTAGTAGGCGTCGGGCGCCTCGGAGGCCAGGCGGCGGGTGCCCCCGGTGAGCAGCCGCCCGCCGCTGTCGGCGGCCGTCCGCAGCGCCTCGTCCATCGAGCGGTGCGCCTTCTCGCCGATCAGCGGGCCGACCAGGGTCTCCTCGGCGAAGGGGTCGCCGATGCGCTCGCCCAGCTTGCCGTAGGCCTCGACCACGCGTTCGGTGAACTCGTCGGCGACGTCCTCGTGCACGATGAGGCGCCGCTGGGTGGTGCAGCGCTGCCCGGCGGTCCCCGCGGCGCCGAAGGCGACGCCCTGCAGGGCCAGGTCCATGTCGGCCGAGGGCGCGACGATCGCGGCGTTGTTGCCGCCCAGCTCCAGCAGGCACCGCCCCAGCCGGGCGGCCACGCGCGGGCCCACCTCGCGGCCCATGCGCACCGAGCCGGTCGCGCTCAGCAGCGCCACGCGCTCGTCGTCGACCAGCCGCTCGCCGGCCTCGCGGCCGCCGAGCACGACGCGGTGCACCTCCTGCGGTGCGCCGACGTCGGCGGCGGCGCGCATCAGCAGCCCGTGGCAGGCCAGCGCCGTGAGCGGTGCCAGCTCGGAGGGCTTCCACACGACGGTGTCGCCGCACACCAGGGCGACGGCGGTGTTCCACGACCACACCGCGACGGGGAAGTTGAAGGCGGTGACCACGCCGACGACGCCCAGCGGGTGCCAGGTCTCCATCAGGCGGTGGCCGGGCCGCTCGGAGGCCATGGTGCGGCCGTAGAGCTGGCGCGACAGGCCCACGGCGAAGTCGCAGATGTCGATCATCTCCTGGACCTCGCCGGCGGCCTCGGAGCCGATCTTGCCCGCCTCGATTGAGACGAGGTCGGCGAGGTCGCTCTTGTGCTCGCGCAGCAGTTCGCCCAGCCGCCGGACGAGGCGGCCGCGTTCGGGGGCGGGGGTGTCGCGCCAGACGTCGCTGAAGGCCGACCGGGCGGTGGAGACGGCGCTGTCGACGTCGGCCGCGCTGGAGGGGGCGAGCTGGAACAGCGTGCCGCCGGTGATGGGGGTGCGCGCGTCGTGGCCGCCGCCGGCGGCCTCGTCGAGGTGCTCGACCCCGCAGCGGGCCAGGGCCGCTCGGGCGCGCTCGCGCAGGTGGTCGGTCGCAGGAAGGGCTGCCATGTCCTTCTCTCTCCGTTGAGAGGCGGTTGCGGGCATCCGACTTTTTCCCTGCGCCGCCCGCCCCTAACCGGGCCGGCGCTGACCGCGCGCCTGCACGGGCGGGGCCTGCGGGCGCCGCGGGCCGTGCGCCCGATCGTCCGCCGCCTGTGGGAGGCTGTGCGCCGGACCCCGCGCCCGGCCGCGGACCCGGCGGGTCCTGCGCGCCGAACGCCGCGGCGGGGCCGCCGGCGACCGCTTCGGCACGAGATCGGCGACCGCGCTATACCTGGAAGGAGGCGCGGCGTTTCCCCGCGGAGCCGGGGACAGCACGCCGCAATGCACATGAGGGCCACCGCCATGACCGCCGAGGAGTCCCGTACCTCCTTCGCCGCACCGCAGGCGATACTGCGCCGCTCCGGGTTCGCGGCCGCGGCCCCGCTGTTCGCGGCCGACCTCGCCGGGGCCCGGGACCTCCCGGAGGCCGAGGGCGTCGTCGCCTCGCACGGGCGCAGGCTGTGGACCGAGGCGGTGCGCCAGAGCGACCGCGTCGCCGACGACCGCTTCCTGTACTGGGCGCGGCTGACGCTCACCGCCCGGCTGCGCGAGTGGAGTCCCGCCTTCCCGTTGGAGGCCGAGCAGCGCGCCGCGCTCGCCGACCGGCTGGAGCTGGCCTCGCGCGGCCACGACGACCTGGTGTTCCCGCCCGACGACAAGCTGCTGCGCGTCATCGTCACCGGATTCGACCCCTTCGGCCTCGACGAGGACGTGCGCCGGTCCAACCCCTCGGGCGCCGCGGCGCTGAGCCTGCACGGGTCGGTGCTGGAGGCGCGCGGCCGCCGGGCCGCCGTGCGCACCGCGATCTTCCCCACTCGCTGGCGGGACCTGGGGGCGGGCATGGTCGAGCGGGCGCTGGGGCCGCACTACTCCCCCGGGCCGGGCGCGGTGGCCGCCGACGCGGTGATCACGGCGAGCCAGGGCCGGGCGGGCCGCTTCGACCTGCAGGTCTACAACGCGGGGATGCGCGGCGCCGCGCCCGACAACGAGCGGGTGAGCGCGCCGGGGCCGGTGCCGCCCGCGCCCGGGTCGACCGGGCCCCTGCCGGAGTGGACGGTCTCCACGCTGCCGCGCCGCGCCGTCCTGGCCAACGCCGAGGGGCGCTTTCCGGTCCACGACAACACCGAGGTGACCGAGGCCGTGCCGGGCGCGGGCGAGCCCGCGGTGCGGGCGGGCGGGCCCACGCCCGGCGCGCGCGTACTCGCGGGCGCCGGCGGCGACTACGTGTCCAACGAGGTCGCCTACCGCAACACGCTGCTGCGCGACGCCACGGGACGCGACATCCCCGCCGGACACGTCCTCACGCCGGTGCTGGAGGTCGGTTCGCCCGACCCCGAGGTGCTGAGCACGCCGGACTTCGAGCGCGACCGCGCCGACATCGTCGAGCAGCTGCGCGCCATCGTGGAGACGGCGCTGGAGGGGTAGCCGACGGCGCGCCGGCGGCCCGGCGTGTGCGCGGGCGCACGCCCGCGCACACGCGAACGCCCCGGCCCGGGCGCGATGCCGGACCGGGGCGCAGGGACGGGCCCGCGGAGGAGGCCGCACGGAGCGGCCGGCGCGTCCGCCGGCCGGGGCCCCGCGGCGCTAATAGGTCGAGTAGCCCGTCGACGAGGCCGAGAAGAGCGCGATTCCGTAGACGATCCACCAGATGATCCCGAGGACGAGGACCACCCCGAAGAAGATCCATGAGATCAGCGTGCACGTCCGCGCCGCCTTGGGGTTGCTCTCGGCCATGACGATGCCGATGATCCCCAGCACCAGGCCGATCGTGGTTCCACCGCAGGTGAGGCACATGCCGATGCCGTTGGCGATGGTCGCGCCGATGGCGCTGCCCTTGTTGGCCGGAGGCTCCATTCCGCCGCCGCCGGGGGCTCCGGGCGGGGGAGGCGGAGGAGCGCCGTAGGCGCCGCCACCGGGCGGACCGGGGGGCGGCGGGGGCGGGGGACCGTAACCTCCGCTTCCTCCGCCGTAAGGCGGCTGGCCCCCTGACGGACCGTAACTCATGCTGTTTCCTCCCCGGAATGCCCTGGGCGGCGCGCGCTCACCGGCGCCGCCGGGATGTCTCGATGATGTTTCCGTTGCTGAAGCGCACATGTCTGATGCGCACGCGGCCGCCGAGGTTCCATGGATTCGCAGGAGCCTGCCCGAACCGGGCGTGCAGCGACCGCCTCCGGGACGCGCCGAAACCGGCTTCAGGGCGTTCGAGGCCTCGGCGTCCGCTAGGGCAGCATACGATGCCGCGCCCCTGGTCCCGTCCGCCAGGGGCGGGGCCGAACGCGTGCGCTCGGCCCCGCTGGCGTCCCGGCGGGTTCGGCGACACCACGCTGCGGAGCAGGGCAGCCGGTCGCGGCGGGGGCGAACCATCGCCGAGCGGGAGCACGAAGGCCGCCGATCGTGATGCAACCGCAATCGGTGCCGACCTGCAGCGGAGCCGCGGCGGGGCGGATCGGGGCCGGTATCGGCCACGGGCTCAGCCCTCGTCCTCCAGGATCCCGTCGACGATGTCGCCGAGCACCCGCGACCGGTCCTCGTCGGTGAGGTTGCCCGTTTCGACCAGCGCGCCGGCGGTGTCCACGCGGTCGCCCGCGCGCCCCTCGACCACGCACAGCCGCACCACCTCGCGGGTGGGGATGTGCAGGAAGCGCAGCTCGTCGGGCGGGGCCAGGTCGTAGAGGTTGACCGGGTAGCGCGAGTGGCGGTTGCGCCACTGCTCGGCCCGCTTGAGCACGAAGCCGTGCAGCAGCGACTCCAGGATCCCGGGGTCGGCCAGCGCATCGGCGTCGCCGTGGGCGCGGCAGTCGGCGCAGTTGGCCAGTTCGGCCTTGAGCAGGCGCCGTGCCCCGGGGTGGACCACGTGCTCGGCGTTGAGCTTGCTGGGGTGTCGGTGCGCCATGGGCCCAGCTTAGGCGGGGGCGTACCGCGCGCCGGCGGGGACCGCCCCGCGGCGAGGCGTGGATCACGCGGCGGCCACGTCGCATCCGTGCCCCGGGCGGGTAGGCGCTGCCACCACGGAGGGACCGAAAGGGGTGCGAGATGAGCCAGAACGTTTTCGTGCTCGGTATGGACGAGCACAACCGCGAATCCCTCAAGGAGATCCCCGGTGCCCGCTTCCTCCAGCTCCTCTCCATGGAGCGGGTGCGCAAGCGCGACGACATGGAGGCCCTGCTCGACGAGGCCCGCGCCGTGCTCGATGCGTTCGACGGCCCGGTGGACGCGATCATGGGCTACTGGGACTTCCCGGTCAGCACCCTGGTGCCGATCCTGTGCGCCGAGCGGGGGCTGCCCGCGCCGCCGCTGGAGGCGGTGGTCAAGTGCGAGCACAAGTACTGGAGCCGCCTGGAGCAGGCCGAGGTCATCGAGGAGCTGCCCGGGTTCGCCGCGATCCCCTTCGACGCCGAGCGTCCGCCGGACCACATGAGCTACCCGATGTGGCTGAAGCCGGTGAAGGGCTTCTCCTCGGAGCTGGCCTTCCGGGTCGAGGACGACGACGCCTTCCGCGACGCCCTCGCCCGGATCGGCGAGGGAGCGGGCAAGCTCGGCGCCCCCTTCGAGTGGGTGCTGGAGCAGGTCGAGCTGCCGGAGGCGGTGGCGGAGGCCGGCGGCACCGCCTGCCTCGCCGAGGAGGAGGTCACCGGGCTGCAGCTGACGGTCGAAGGCTACGTGTACCAGGGCCGCCCCCACGCCTACGGTGTCGTCGACTCCCTCGACTACCCCGGTTCCCCCAGCTTCCTGCGCTACCAGTACCCGTCCGAGCTCCCCGGGCACGTGCTCAACCGCGTCCGCGACGTCGCCTGCCGCGTGGTCACCCGGCTGGGGCTGGACAACACCACATTCAACATCGAGTTCTTCTGGGACCCCGACACCGACGAGGTGCGGCTGCTGGAGGTCAACCCCCGCCACTCCCAGTCCCACGCCCGCCTGATGTCCTTCGTCGACGGCCGGCCCAACCACACCTACCGCGTCGACCTCGCGCTGGGCCGCGAACCCGAGCTGGAGCAGGGCGGCGGCGACTACGCGGTGGCGGCCAAGTGGTTCCTGCGCCGCTTCGGCGACGGGATGGTGCGCATGGCCCCCGGCGAGGAGGACGTCGCGCGCATGGAGCGCGATATTCCGGGAACGTCGGCGGAGATCCTGGTCGAGCCCGGCACCCGCCTTTCGGAGATGGGCGAGCAGGACAGCTACAGTTTCGCCCTCGCGGTCGTCTACACCGGCGCCGCCGACGCCGAGGGCCTGCAGCGCGCCTACGAGCTGTGCCTGGCCCGGCTCCCGTTCGAGATCGAGGAGACGGGAGACGCCGACCAGGCGTGATCGAGAAGGGAGAGGCCGCATGCGCCAAGTCACGGCACTGCCCAACAAGATCGCCGAGGAGCGGGGCGTCATGATCCCCATGTCCGACGGCACCCGGCTGGCCGCGCGGATCTGGCGCCCCGACTCCGAGGAGGAGCCGGTGCCGGCGATCCTGGAGTTCATCCCCTACCGGCAGCGCGACCTCACCGCACAGCGCGACTCCACCATCCACCCCTACCTCGCCGGGCACGGCTACGCGTGCGCCCGGGTGGACCTGCGCGGCAGCGGCGACTCCGAGGGGGTGCTCCAGGACGAGTACCTGGAGCAGGAGCTGCGCGACGCCGAGGAGGTGCTGGCGTGGCTGGCCGCCCAGCCCTGGTGCTCGGGCACGACGGGGATGATGGGCATCTCCTGGGGCGGGTTCAACGCGCTGCAGCTGGCCGCCCGCCGGCCCGCGAGCCTGGGCGCCATCGTGACGCTGTGCTCGACCGACGACCGCTACGCCGACGACGTGCACTACATGGGCGGCTGCCTGCTGGGCGACAACCTCTCGTGGGCCTCCACGATGTTCGCCTACACCTCCTGCCCGCCCGACCCGGCGGTGGTGGGCGAGCGCTGGCGCGAGATGTGGCGCCGGCGGCTGGAGGGCAGCGGCCTGTGGCTGGACACCTGGCTGCGCCACCAGCTGCGCGACGACTACTGGCGGCACGGCTCGGTGCGCGAGGACCTCTCCGCGATCGAGATCCCGGTGATGGCCGTCAGCGGGTGGGCCGACGGCTACTCCAACGCGGTCTTCCGGCTGATGGAGGGCCTGAGCGTACCGCGGCTGGGGCTGATCGGACCGTGGTCGCACAAGTACCCGCACCTGGGCGAGCCCGGACCGGCCATCGGCTTCCTGCAGCAGTGCGTGCGCTGGTGGGACCGCTGGCTCAAGGGCGCCGACAACGACGTGATGCGCGAGCCCATGCTGCGCAGCTGGATGCAGGAGAGCGTTCCCCCCTCCACCGCCTACTCCGAGCGCCCCGGGCGCTGGGTGGGCGAGCCGCGCTGGCCCTCGCCGCGGGTCTACCGCCGCACCCACCCCCTGGCCCAGGACGGCATCGCCGATCCCGGCGCCGACGTGGCCACCGCCGCCGCGTCGGTGGAGTCGCCGCTGACGGTGGGCCAGTACGCGGGCAAGTGGTGCTCCTACAACGCGCCTCCGGACCTGCCCTACGACCAGCGCGAGGACGACGGCGGGTCGCTGGTGTTCGACAGCGACGAGCTCACCGAGCGGCTGGAGATCCTCGGCGCGCCCGTGGTCAACCTGGAGTTCACCGTCGACCGGCCGGTGGCGATGGTGTGCGTGCGGCTGTCGGACGTGGCCCCCGACGGGCGCGCCACCCGGGTGACCTACGGCCTGCTCAACCTCACCCACTCCGGCGACCACGCCGAAGCCGAGGACCTGGCGCCCGGCAGGCTCTACAACGTGGCGGTGCCGATGAACGGCGTCGCCCAGGCGTTCCCGCCGGGGCACCGGCTGCGGGTCTCGGTGTCGACCTCGTACTGGCCGCTGGCCTGGCCGCCGCCGCAGCCGGTGCTGCTGACCGTCCTGCTGCAGGGCGAGAGCTCGCTGGTGCTGCCGGTGCGCCCGACCGACAGCTCCGACGAGGTCGCTCCGCAGCCCTTCGACGAGCCCGAGGGGACCCCGCCGCTGGACACCAGCCGCCCGGTGCCGGGCGAGCAGCAGTGGAAGGTCGAGCGCGACCTCGTCGACTACCAGTCGTCGCTGAAGGTGATCAAGGACCTGGGCACGGTGTACTTCGACGACATCGGCTGGGAGGTGAGCCGCCGCGCCGAGGAGGTCTACACGGTGCGCGGCGACGACTTCACCTCGCCCAAGGGCGTGACGACCTGGCGGATGCGCTTCAAGCGCGGCGACTGGGAGGTGGAGACGGTGACCCGGACGGAGCTGTCGGCCACGCCCGAGGAGTTCCACGTCAACGCGACGCTGGACGCCTACGAGGGCGGCGACCGGGTGGCCGCGCGCACCTGGAACACGGTCATCCCGCGCGACCACGTCTGAGCCGCGCGCCCGGTACCGGCGGGCCGGGGACCGCGGCAGGGGGCGCGCGGGTCGCGCGCCCCCTGCCGCGGCGGGAGTCAGCGGTCGATCTTGTCGTGGTAGGTGAGCCGCGTGCGCTCGGTGTGGTCGTTCATCAGCCGCGCGGCCTTTGCGGAGTCGCCCTCGGCGACGGCGACGATGATCTCGGCGTGCTCGTCCCAGGAGGCCATGCCGCGCGAGCGCGCGATGGGCGCGTAGTACCAGCGCACCCTGCGGTCCACCTGTGCGGCGAGCTCGGCCAGCACCCGGTTGCCTGAGGCCTCGATGACGCCGCGGTGGAAGTCGGCGTTGGCGGTGACCACGGAGTCGACGTCGGCGTCGTCGACCGCGGCGACACCGGCGCGCCACAGCTCGCGCAGGTGCTCGACCTGCTCGGGCGCGGCGGAGAGGGCGGCCAGCCGGGCGGCCTCGGTCTCCAGGACGGCGCGCACCGCGAGCAGCTGGTCGGCCTCGCTCTCGGTGGGCGTGTGGACGAAGGCGCCGTAGCCGGGCCGCAGGTCCACCCAGCCCTCGTTGCTCAGCCGCTGCAGCGCCTCGCGCACCGGCTGGCGGGAGACGCCGAGCTGCTCGGCGAGCTCGCTCTCGACCAGGTGACGGCCGGGCGGGAACTCGCGGGTGATGATCAGGTTGAGGATGGTCTCGTAAACCGTCTCACGAAGTGGGACGGGGCGTTGGACCCGTCCACTCAGCGCGGCCTTCAACGGCTGTGTGGTCATGCCGCTCCCGCCCGTCGCACGATGCTCGACTCGAGTGAATGATGTAGACAGTCTACGAAAACCACCGCCCCTTCGCAGTCCGGACGGCGATCGCGGGCCCGCGGGCGGCTCGCCGGCCCGCGATCGCTCGGAGCGCACCTGGCGGCGCGGTGGCCGTCCAGGCCGCATCCGCCCCCTGCCGAGCGAGGGACCCGCAGCGAAGAAGAACCGGTGAACTTGCTGTTCGCCTGCATTCACACGTTCCTTTTCCGCTGCAGACCCCTCGCTCTTTGCGCACTCATCAGCATACTGTATACAAAATCGTTCGGGCGAGAGAACGGAGCGCAGTATGAGAATCGCCATCCTCGGCGCCGGCGCCATCGGCGCCTACGCGGGCGCGGCCCTGCACCGCGGAGGGGCCGACGTCCACCTGATCGCCCGCGGCCCGCACCTGGAGGCTCTGCGGGCCGACGGCGTGCGCGTCCTCAGCGACCGGGGCGACTTCACCGCCCGCCCCAATGCCACGAGCGACCCCCGCGAGGTCGGTCCGGTCGACTTCGTCTTCCTGGGGCTCAAGGCCCAGCACTACGCCGCCTGCGGCCCGATGCTGCGCCCGCTGATGGGCCCGCACACCGCCGTGGTCGCCGCCCAGAACGGCATCCCCTGGTGGTACTTCCACGGGCTGACGGGGCCGCTGGCCGACCACCGGGTGCACACCGTCGATCCGGGGGGCTCGGTCAGCCGGGCGATCCCGGTCGAGCGCGCCATCGGCTGCGTCGTCTACGCCGCCACCGAGATCGAGGCGCCCGGGGTCATCCGCCACCTGGAGGGCACCCGGTTCTCCATCGGCGAGCCCGACCGCACGATCTCCCGGCGCTGCACCGACCTCAGCGAGGCGATGGTGGCCGGCGGCCTGAAGTGCCCGGTCGAGCAGGACCTGCGCGAGGACATCTGGGTCAAGCTGATGGGCAACATCACCTTCAACCCCCTCAGCGCCCTGACCCGGTCCACCATGGCCCAGATCTGCCGCGACCGCTCCTCGCGCGAACTCGCGCGGTCGATGATGAACGAGACCCTGGACGTGGCGGCCCGCCTGGGCGTCAACCCCACGATCTCCGTCGAGCGCCGCCTGGCCGGCGCCGAGCGCGCCGGCGACCACCGCACCTCCACTCTGCACGACGTCGAGCGCGGCCGGCCCATGGAGCTCGACGTCATCCTCACCGCCGTGGTCGAGCTCGCCGACATGGTCGGCGCCGAGGTGCCCACCCTGCGCACCGTCGACTCGGTCGCGCGACTGCTCAACGCCCGGCTGACCGACGGCAGCGTGGCCGAGCGCATGACCGCCGCCGCGGCCGCCGCCGCACCCGCGCGCGCCGCCTAGCACGCGCCTTCCGACACCCGGCGGAACGGTCCCTGCCGCCGCCCCGCCTGCGCACCCTTGCCCGCCGCCCCGGCGGCGCATACTGTAGACAATATTGCTGTGATGTACTTGTAGCACCGCAGTGGCCACGAGACCCAAGCGAGGCCTTAGAAGATGCGATCGGACGACCTTCAGCCCAGCAGCTACGAACGCCTCACTCGCCCACTCGTGCGCGAGGACGGCCGACTGCGCCCCGCCTCCTGGGAGGAGGCACTCGACCGCGCCGCCGACGGCTTCCGCGACGGCGTCCAGCAGCACGGCCCCGAATCCTTCGGCATGCTCTCCTGTGCCAGGGCCACCAACGAGATGAACTTCATGGCGCAGAAGTTCACCCGCGTCGTGATGGGCACCAACAACGTCGACTCCTGCAACCGCACCTGCCACGCGCCCAGCGTGGCCGGGCTCTCCGCGGCCTTCGGCTCGGGCGGGGGCACCTCGTCCTACGCCGAGGTCGAGGACACCGACCTGATCGTGGTGTGGGGAGGCAATCCGCGCTTCGCCCACCCGATCTTCTTCCAGCATGTGCTCAAGGGCGTGCACAAGGGCGCCCGGCTGTTCGTGGTCGACCCCCGCCGCACCTCCTCGGCCCAGTGGGCCGACCGCTGGCTCGGCCTCAACGTCGGCACCGACATCCCGCTGGCCCACGCCATCGGGCGCGAGATCATCCACGCGGGCCTGACCAACGACACCTTCATCGCGCGCGCCACGACCGGCTACGAGGAGTACCGCGAGCTGGTCGAGCCCTGGACCCTGCAGGCGGCCGAGGCCGAGACCGGGGTCCCCGCCGAGGCCATCCGCGAGCTCGCCCACGCCTTCGCCACCGCCGAGCGCGCGCAGCTGTCGTGGACCCTGGGCATCACCGAGCACCACAACGCCACCGACAACGTCAAGGCGCTGATCAACCTCGCCCTGCTCACCGGGCACGTCGGCCGCTACGGCTCCGGCCTGCAGCCGCTGCGCGGCCAGAACAACGTGCAGGGCGGCGGCGACATGGGCGCCATCCCCGACCGGCTGGCCGGGTTCCAGGACATCCTCGACCCCGAGGTCCGCTCGCGCTTCGAGGCGGTCTGGAACACCAGCATCCGGCCGCACAAGGGCCGGACGCTGACCCAGATGTTCGAGGCGATGGACGAGGGCGAGCTCAAGACGCTCTACATCATCGGCGAGAACCCGGTGCAGTCCGAGCCCGAGACCTTCACCACCACGCGCCGCCTCCAGCGGCTGGACCACCTGGTGGTGCAGGACATCTTCCTGACCAAGACCGCCGAGCTGGCCGACGTGGTGCTGCCCGCCAGCGCCTCCTGGTGCGAGTCCGACGGCACCTTCACCAACAGCGAGCGCCGGGTGCAGCTGGTGCGCAAGGCACTGGACCCGCCGCCCGGCGCGCGCGACGACATCGAGATCATGTGCGAGCTGGCCCAGCGCCTGGGCCACGCCTGGCAGCGGCCCGAGGCCGAGGCCGTCTGGGACGAGCTGCGCAGCCTCTCCCCCATCCACCGCGGCATGAGCTACCGGCGGCTGGAGGAGCTGCAGGGCATCCAGTGGCCGTGCTTCTCCGAGGAGGACCTGGAGCCCAGCTACCTGCACGCGCGGCTGTGGTCGACCGACCCCGAGAAGCGGGGCATGCCGGCGCCGTTCGGCATCGTGGGCCACTCCCCGCCGGTGGACCTGCTCGACGACGACTACCCCTACCGCCTGACCACGGGCCGCCGGCTGGACGACTACAACACCGGCGTGCAGAGCAGCGGGTTCTCCTCGCCCATGCGGCGCGGCGAGACGCTGGACATATCGCCCGAGGACGCCGAGAAGCTGGGCGTCGCCGACGGCGAGACCGTGCGGGTCTCCTCCCGCCGGGGGTCGGTGCTGGTCCCGGTCGCGGTGTCCACGCAGATGCGGGCGGGGCTGGTCTTCATGACCTTCCACTTCCCCGACCAGGTGGACACCCAGCTGCTGACCATCGACGCCACCGACCCCGACGCCGGCACGGCCGAGTACAAGGCCGCCGCCGTGAGCATCGAGAAGGTCGCCGAGGGCGCCGCGCCCGCCGGAGCCTCCGACCATGCGCCGGTGCCGGCCTCGCCCTGAACGCCGCGAGCCCCGCGGTCCGCGGCCGGGGCCCTTCGGGGTCCCGGCCGTTCCCCCGCGGTCCGCGCCGTGTCCCCGGGTGCGCTGTTCGCCACCTGGTGCCCGGGGCACGGATCGCGGGTACGCGGCGGATGGCGGAGCGCGGCCCGAGGCGGCCGGCTCCGCCGAGCGGCACGGATGTGCCCACCCCGGCGCGTACCGGGGCGGCGGCCGCCCGAACGGCGCCCGGGCGGCCACTGCCGCGGCCGGCGCGCACCAGCGGTGCGCGCCGGCCGCCACGGCCCGGCGGACTGCCGTGATCACTCTCGGCGCATACTCTGATGCACGTGCACGAGGCGTCGAAACCGGGTTCGACCAGGGGTTGCCCGCGGTCGGAATAAAGCATACTGTAGCCCGTATACAAAGTCTGTGACCTGGCTTACATGATTCGAGGTGACCGGGGACGTGGACCTGCACTTCCTGGATGCTGTGCCGGAGGACTCCGAGCGTGAGGCCGTGGACGCCGTCCTGGGCCCACCGGAGTCGGGGTGGGACGGCGGCACGCGCCAGGCCTCCGATCTGCGCTTCGCCGAGGGCGGCCACGCCGCCCGCGGCAGGCGCGACCTGCTGCTGCCGGCCCTGCACGCTGTCAACGACCGCGTGGGCTGGATCAGCCCCGCTGCGCTCGACTACATCTGCCGTCGGCTGACGATCCCGCCGGCCGAGGCCTACGGCGTCGCGACCTTCTACGCCATGTTCTCGCTCAAACAGCGCCCGCGCCGGGTGGTGCACGTCTGCACCGACATCGCGTGCGCTGCCAAGGGGTCCGAGGGCCTGTGCGCGGCGCTGACCGAGCGCGCCGGAGGACCGGGCACCGAGGGGGGCGAGTTCACCTGGCACGAGAGCCCGTGCCTGGGCCTGTGCGAACGCGCGCCGGCCGCGGTCTCGCTGGAGGCCGGCGACCCGCCCCGCTACAGCGTCGCCGCGCCCGCCGCGGCCGACGACATCGTCCCCGCTCCGGGCGAGGTCCCCGCGGCGGAGGCCGGCACCTCCGGCCCCTCGGCCAACGGGCACGGCCCCTCCCTCAACGGCGGCCGCCCCCGGCGGCGCGCCACCTTCTCCCCGACGACGCTGCCCGGCCCCGCGCCGGAGCCGCCCGCCGGCGAGGCCGTTCCCCAGGCGGGCGAGGCCGACCTGGTCCTGCTGCGCCGCATCGGCGTGGTCGACCCCGCCAGCCTGGACGACTACCGGGCCAACGGGGGCTACGCCGCCCTGCGCGAGGCACTGCGCATGGGGCCCAGCGCCGTCATCCGCGAGGTCTCCGACTCCGGCCTGGTCGGGCGCGGCGGAGCGGCCTTCCCCACCGGCCGCAAGTGGGACGGCACCGCCAAGCGGCCCGAGACCCCCCGCTACGTCATCTGCAACGCCGACGAGAGCGAGCCGGGCACCTTCAAGGACCGCGTCCTCATGGAGGGCGACCCCTTCTCGGTCGTCGAGGCCCTGACGATCGCCGGCTTCGCCAACAACGCCAACCACGGCTACATCTACATCCGCGGCGAGTACCCGCGGGCGCTGTCGCTGCTGGAGAACGCGATCGAGCTGGCGCACGCGCGCAACCTGCTCGGGCGCGACATCCTCGGATCCGGGTTCGACTTCGACATCGAGATCCGCCGCGGCGCAGGCGCCTACATCTGCGGCGAGGAGACCGCGATCTTCAACTCGATCGAAGGGCTGCGCGGCGAGCCCCGCAGCAAGCCGCCCTTCCCGGTCGAGCGCGGCGTGTTCGGCAAGCCGACCGCGATCAACAACGTCGAGACCCTGGTCAACGTGCTGCCGATCATGATGATGGGCGGCCCCGCCTACGCCGCGATCGGCACCGGCCGCTCCACCGGACCCAAGCTGTTCTGCGTGTCCGGCTCGGTGGAGCGCCCCGGCGTCTACGAGGTCCCCTTCGGCGCCAGCCTGCGCGACCTGATGGACATGTGCGGCGGTGTGGGCACCGGCCCCGACGGCCGGCCCCGCCTGCCGCGCGCGGTGCTGCTGGGCGGCGCCGCCGGCGGGTTCGTGCGCGGCGACGAGCTGGACATCCCCCTCACCTTCGAGGGGGCGCGCGAGGCCGGGGCCACCCTGGGCTCGGGCGTGATCCTGGTCCTCGACGACACCGTCGACCTGGCCGCGATCCTCGTGCGCATCGCGGCGTTCTTCCGCGACGAGTCCTGCGGGCAGTGCGTGCCCTGCCGGGTGGGCACGGTCCGCCAGGAGGAGGCGCTGGTGCGGCTCGCGCAGGACGCGGGGCCGCGCCGCACCGACATCGCGCTGCTGCGCGAGGTGGGCGAGGCCATGCGCGACGCCTCGATCTGCGGCCTGGGCCAGACCGCGTGGAACGCGGTGGAGTCGGCCATCGACCGGCTCGGCGTCTTCGGTCCGCAGGAGGAACAACCCGTAAAGGAGGCCCGGTGAGCACACCGGTTGTCATTGGGGCGCCCCGCCGCCTGGTCGAGGTGACCATCGACGGCCAGGAGGTGCGCGTTCCCGAGGGCGCGACCATCCTGGACGCCTGCGAGGCCGTGGGCACCGACGTACCGACCCTGTGCTACGGCGACACCCTCACCCCGCGCAACGCCTGCCGGGTGTGCGTGGTGGAGGTCGAGGGGGCGCGCACGCTCGCGCCGGCCTGCTCGCGCAAGGTCGAGGACTCCATGTCGGTGGCCACCGACTCCGAGCGCGTCCGCCACAGCCGCAAGATGGTGCTGGAGCTGCTGGGCTCGTCGGTGGACCTGTCCACCACACCCGGCGTCCCCGAGTGGAACGAGCGCTACGACGCCCGGCCCGACCGGTTCGGCCCCCGGGCCGAGCCCGCACGGATGGGCGAGCGCGACGCCCGCCGCGCAGGCGAGCACGAGGCCGGCGACGGCGCGACCGCCGCCACCGTGGAGCAGCCCACCAAGGTCGACAACGATCTCTACGTGCGCGACTACGGCAAGTGCATCATGTGCTACAAGTGCGTCGACGCCTGCGGCGAGCAGTGGCAGAACACGTTCGCGATCGGCATCGCCGGCCGCGGGTTCGACGCCCGCGTCTCCACCGAGCACGACTTCGCGCTGCCCGACTCCGCCTGTGTCTACTGCGGCAACTGCATCGAGGTCTGCCCCACCGGGGCGCTGTCGTTCCGCACCGAGTACGAGATGCGCCAGGAGGGCACCTGGGACGAGGAGCGCCAGAGCGAGACCACCACCGTGTGCACCTACTGCGGGGTCGGCTGCAACGTCACCCTGCATGTGCAGGACAACGAGATCGTCAAGGTCACCTCGCCGCACGACAACCCGGTGACGCACGGGAACCTGTGCATCAAGGGGCGGTTCGGCTTCCAGCACGTACAGCAGAGGCGCCACGACTGACGCCGGCGCGGCCCGTTCTCCGCGGGCCGCCGCCGTCAGCCCGGCGCAGCGGACGGAATCCGTTCCGCCCGCGACCGAGACGGGCGGAACCCGCACCGGACGCGACTGAGAACGGACCGGAACGGGAATGCCACCCGAGTCGGGGACAGCACGCCGGGCACAGGAGGCCCCGAGGGGCCTCCGGAAAGGGGCAGGGCCATGGGACGGGTCACGGTCCGCGAGCGCATCCTGCGCATCCGGGACGGCGCCGCCGACGAGCGCGCCGACACCCTGGTGGCCGAGGAGCCGCTGGAGATCCGGATGAACGGGCGTCCGCTCACCGTCACGATGCGCACGCCGGGACACGACTTCGACCTGGCGGCGGGCTTTCTGGTGAGCGAGGGCGTCATCACCGGCCCCGACCAGATCGCGACCATCCGCTACTGCGCCGGCGCCACCGACGACGGCTCCAACACCTACAACGTCCTCGACGTCGTTCTGGCACCCGGAGTCGCGGTGCCCGAGGCGTCGCTGGAGCGCAACTTCTACACCACCTCCTCCTGCGGAGTGTGCGGCAAGGCCAGTCTGGAGGCGGTCACCACCGTCGCCCACTGGTCGGTCGCCGAGGACGCGCCCCTCTTCGAGGTCCCCGTCCTCTCGCGGATGCCCGAACGCCTGCGCGAGGCCCAGCGGGTCTTCGACCGCACGGGCGGCCTGCACGCGGCGGGCCTGTTCACTCCGGAGGGGGAGCTGCTCTGCGTGCGCGAGGACGTCGGCCGGCACAACGCGGTCGACAAGCTCGTGGGCTGGGCCCTGCGCGAGGACCGGCTGCCGCTGCGCGGCAGCGCCCTGATGGTCTCGGGCCGGGCCTCGTTCGAGCTCGCGCAGAAGGCGCTGATGGCGGGAATCCCGATGCTGGCCGCGGTCTCCGCGCCGTCGTCGCTGGCCGTGGAGCTGGCGGCCGACTCCGGGCTGAGCCTGGTGGGATTCCTGCGCGGCGCCTCGATGAACGTCTACGCCGGCCGGCATCGGATCACCCTGGAGACGGCGTCCACGACGCCTATGGCGGCCCCAGGGTGAGTCAGCCGACCGGGCCGGTAGGCGGGGACCGGCCGGCGTGCACCAGCCCCCTGCGCCGGCCGGTCCCGACACTTACCGCCGCCGCGCCCGGCACCGGCGTTCGCGCTGCGCCGGGCGCGGCGCCCGCGTCCTCCCGGCCGCCCGCGCCTACTCGGGCTTTGCCGCCTTCTTGGCCGCCTTGGCGCTCTTCTTGAACGCGCGCACCTCGGCCAGTGTCTGCTCGTCGACCACGTCGGCGATGGAGCGGCGCGCGCCCTCCTCGCCGTAGTCGCCCGCGGCCTCGCGCCAGCCCGGCGCGCGCAGGCCCCGCTGCTTGCCCAGCAGCGCCAGGAAGATCCGCGCCTTCTGGTCGCCGTAGCCCGGCAGCGACTTGAGCCGCTTGAGCACCTCGCGGCCGTCGGGCTCGCCCGAGGTCCACACCGCGGCGGCGTCGCCGCCGTAGTGCTCGACGAGGTAGCCGCACAGCGACTGGATGCGGGCGGCCATCGACCCGGGGAACCGGTGCACGGCCGGCTGGCGGGCGCACAGCTCGGCGAACTCTTCGGGATCGGTGCGTGCGATCGCGCCGGCGTCGAGCCCGCCCATGCGGTCGGCGATCTTCTTGGGCCCGGCGAAGGCGACTTCCATCGCCACCTGCTGGTCCAACAGCATGCCGACCAGCAGCGCCAGCGGGTCCGACGCCAACAGCGCGTCGGCTTCGGGTTCCTGGACGAGGTGCAACGAGGTCATGGCGCCATTGTCCCAGGAGAGGGCGCCGGCGGCACGCCGCGCCGGGGCGGGTCGGCGGCCCGCCGCACGGGCCTCGCTTGCGCTCCACCGCTCCGGCGCCGTCCGCCCCGGCGTCGGCGGTCATACGGCGCAGGGCCCGGGTGAGGTCTCCGGACGTCGGCGCGCGCTCGGATCGATGCCGTGCTGGACGAGCATGCCGATGAGCAGGGACAGGAATCCGCCGAAGGCGCGCGCCTCCTCGGGGTCGGCCCCGGGGCCGGCGCCGAACCCGAACCACGCTCCCAGCGCTCGGCGGCCCTCCTCGTAGCCGTCGGCCAACCGCGCGCGGACGGACGGAGAGTGCCGCGACCGGGCCGGCGCCTCGATGCCGTCGCGCCAGTCGCCCGCCGAGTCGGCGCAGGTGGCCGCGATCCGCTCCCAGGCCGTGCGGAAGCGGTCGACGGAACCGGCGCCCCCACGGCGGAGGGTGCACCCTCCTACAGCGGTCCCTCCAGGCCGCCCTCCAGCGCATCGGCCCAGTCCCCGACCATGCCGATCAGCGCAGCGCTGAGCACGCGGGCGGGGGCGGGGCGGACGGGGTGCGCCGCCGGCGGTGGCGGGGGCGGCGCACCCCGCGGTCGAGGACTCCGCGCCGGCGCCCCCTCAGGCGCCGGCGCGGAGGTCGGCGCCGCGGTCAGGAGTGCTCGCGCGGGACCAGGGTGTAGTCGGGGAAGTTGCCGGGCGGTCGCTCGCCGACCGGGCCGCGGCTGACCGCGTGGACCAGCAGCTTCCCGCCGACGAAGGCGCCGCGCCAGGAGGCGCCCCAGCCGCCGAACATCTCGTCGCGGTCGCCGCGCGAGCGCGGCTTGTTGATGCCGACCTTGAAGGCGCGCACCTCCGCGGCCAGGCGCGCGCCCAGGTCGGGGTCGTCGGTGGAGATCGTGGAGACCAGGGCGCCGTTGCTGGCGTTCATGGCCGCCATCAGCTCGGCCTCGGTGTCGACGAGCACGATGGAGTCGGCCGGCCCGAAGGGCTCGGCGTGGAACAGCGGCGAGGAGCGCGGCGGCTCCAGCAGCGAGACCGGCGCGACGTAGGCGTCGGTGTTCTGGCCGGGCAGCAGCAGGGCGTCGTCCGGCGAGCCGCGGTAGAGCGGAACCGCCCCTCCCGCGATGGCCTCGCTCACCTGGGCGGTGAGGTCCTTGGCCTTGGCGGCGTTGATCAGCGGGCCGAAGTCCAGCTCGGGCAGGTCGTCCTCGGCCGAGGCGACGGCCAGCGGGTGGCCGAAGCGCACCGAGGCCACCGCGGGCAGGTAGGCGCCCAGGAACCGGTCGAACAGGGAGCGCTGCACGACGAACCGGGGGTAGGCGGTGCAGCGCTGCTTGGCGTAGTCGAAGGTCTTGCGGACCTGGCCGGCGAAGGTGTCCCAGTCGCTGTACTCCCACACGCCCCAGCAGTTGAGCCCCTCCTGCTCCAGGATGTGCGGCTTGCCGAGGTCGGCGAGGTCGGTGGCGACCTGGCCGCCGGTGTCGCGGCCGCCGATGAAGGACACGCAGCCGATCTCCGGCGAGCGCACGAGCACCGGCGAGAGGTCGCGGCCGCCGCCGCTGACGAGCGTGAAGGGCAGGCCCTCGCGCGCGGCCAGGGCGACGGCGAGCGTCAGGCACACCAGGCCGCCGTCGGTGGGGGTCTTGGCGATGGCGGCGTTGCCGGCGAGCGCCTGCACGCACATGGCGTGGGTCAGCACGCTCATCGGGTAGTTCCAGCTGGCGATGTTGCTGACCGGCCCCTCCAGGGGAGCGCGGCCCTCCATCATGTCCTCGATCTGTTCGAGGTACCACTCCACGCCCGACACGGCGCGGTCGACGTCCTGGCGCGCCAGCCGCCACGGCTTGCCGATCTCCCAGACCAGCGCGAGCGCGAGCGTGTCGCGGTGCTCGGTCCAGGCCTCGACGGTCGCGCGCACCCGCGCGCGCCGCTCCTCCAGCGGCGTGACGCGCCAGGCGCGGTGCTGGTCGGCCGCCGCGCGCACGGCCGCCTCGGCGGTGTCGGCGCCGACCATCGGAGGGCCGGCGATCTCGGTGCCGTCGACGGGCGAGACGGCCAGCCGCGGCTCGCCGTCGGCCCGCCAGCGGCCGCCCCAGTGGTTGTACACCCTCTCGGCTGCGAACGCCTCGGGGGCGATCTCGCGGCAGCGCTGGTACAGGGTGGTCCATTCGGTCCCGGGCTTGAGCATGAGGGTCATAGGGTTCCCCTGGTGGTTGCGGTGCTGCTCGAAACTGCGGAGCCGGCGGCCGCGCGGCCGCCGGCCCTAGTCAACGGTCCCCCGAAGTCCTCGTCCGCGGCCACGGCCGCGGCGTGCGCTCTTCGGCGACTCTTCACGGAAACGGGACGTGCGGCGATAGTTAACAGAGCGAGCGGGCGATCTCGGCCGTCTCGGTGGGGGTTTTGCCGACCTTGACGCCGGCCGCCTCCAACGCCTCCTTCTTCGCCTG
>NZ_BAABIK010000036.1:0-43763 GCF_039542725.1 Streptomonospora halophila
TGTCCGCCGTGGATGCTGGGTGCTCGCGCATGCTGTTCTGGTTGCCCTGGCCTGTGTGGTTGGGGGTCCGTTGGTTTTCCTCTGCGCTTGTGGGTGTGGGGGTGTGGTTTTGCGGTGGTGATAGCGGGAGGGTCACACCCGGTCTCATTTCGAACCCGGTCGTTAAGTCTCTTTGCGCCGATGGTACTGCCTTCATGGTGGGGGTGGGAGAGTAGGTTGCTGCCGCATTTTTTGTTGGTGGGGGTGTGGCCCGTTTGTTCGGGTTGCGCCCCCGCCTTTTTTTATGCCCGAAAAGGCCCCGTCCGTCGCGTGGCTCGACGGGTCCGGGGACTCTGGCTGCGCGCGCCGTGCGCGCTATCGCAGAATTTCGGAGTAAGGATTCCCCGCGGTCTCCGATAGATCACGGAAACGCTGGGCGACCGGCACCGGCGAGACGGTCACCCACCGTAGTATTTTGCGGTGTCCGATCGAATCGCCGTCCCCGCCACGGGATTCCGATGGTGGTCGGGGTGATCAGTGCAGGTATCGTGTTGACCAGGTTCGGGCAAGTCCCCCGCCGTGCCGAACCTGCTCACGATACAAGATTGTGCTGAACCGATTCCCCCTGCTTGTGCGTCCTACATAGGACTGCGCCGGGCGAATCGAGAGTGCCAGGGGGCCACCAACTGAGTGATAGCACTAACGGCGACGGCGATGTCACGCCGCGCCATGACGCTGAGACGCCTGATGATGGTCGTACTGCGGGGGACGCAGTGCGCTGGGGGAGTGGCTCCGGTCGCGGTCCCGGCGAGAAGACCGACGATCGCGTGAACCGACCCGATGGTGCTGCAATGATGAACGAGAGTGACGACGACTCCAAGGGGAAGGCGCAGGGCGAGGACCGGCGGGATCCAGGACAGCCCGCCGAGGAGACCCCCGACAAGCAGGCGGGAGCGGCGGGGCCCTCTCCCACCCCTGAGGCCGGCGGCGAGGCCCCCGAGCGCGAGGCCTCTGAGGGCCCGAAAGCCGAAGGCGCCTCCGCAGGCGATGAGGGCACCCCCGCGGAGGGCGGCGGCACGAGCGCCTTCAAGGACAGCGGAAGCTTCTTCCGCGATCGGGTCGCCCGCACATTGGCGGACCAGGGCTTCAACCTGAGGGAAGACGGCACGTGGGGGCCCTCGGAGGCGTCCGCGACCGGTCCCGAGGCCCAGTCTCCCGACGCCCGGTCCGAGGATGCCGGCGAGGCCTCCTCCGGTGCCGAGCGCGCTGAGACGGCAGGCGAGGCCGCCACCGGCGCCGCCGCAAAGCCGAAGCCGGCGGCCGGCGCGGGCGACGACGCGGCTGCGGCCGCCGAGCCCGCGCCCCCCACAGCGCGCGACGAGACCCCCAAGGCCGAGACCCCCAAGACCGCGGCCACCCCCTCGGCCCCGACCCCACCCGGCAAGCCCTCCCCCTCCGCCGCCGGCGAGCCCGACGGCGCGGCAGCCTCTGAGCCGAAGGCGGAACCCGCCCCGCACACCGACCCCGCGTCAGCGCCGTCGGCGGAGTCCTCCGCTTCGCCCGCGTCCTCCGCGTCTGCGGGCGACACCCGCGACACCCGCGCCCCATCGACCGGCGCCGATGAGGCCGCTTCGGACGCAGACGCAGACCGGACCGTAGAGCAGCCGCGGTCCTGGTTCACGCCGCGGGTCGCGTCGCAGGGCCCCGCCGCGGGTGCCGCCGCGGCGGGCACACAGAGCGCCGACGACGCCGCCGCGGTTTCGGACCCGGCCGAGACCGCGTCCGAGACCGAGACCGAGACCGAGTCGACCCTTCCGCACACCCCTTCAGCGCCGAGCGCTCCGCGGGAGGACGACGCCGCCACCGCCGGTCGGCGCGAGTCGCAGTCCTCCGGATCGGCCTCCCCCGCGTCTGCCCCCGAATCCGCCGCCTCCGGCGCGGACAAGGCCACGGCAGCCGATACCCCCGCCGAGTCGCCCGCCGCCCCAGTGGACGCGACGCCTCCCACACCTCCCACACCTCCCACTCGCCCCGCGCCCGGCGCCTCCTCCGCCGCCGCGGAGCAGGACGACGGCCCGCGCCTTCCGCGCTGGGGCGAGTCCACCGCACCGGGCGGCGACGAAGCCGCCCGTCCGCAGTGGTCCCCCTACACGACACCGGACAATCCGAGTGCGGGAGACCGCCCCGCCCCGCCGGGAGACTCCTACTCCGGCGGCGACACGGCTGCGGCATCCGCGCAGGAGCAGCCCGGGAAGCCGGCCGAGCGGTCGGCGCCGGACTCCGCGCCGACCGACAGCGGTTCGGCCTCCGGCCCCGGTGAGCGTGCCGGAGGCGCGGCCGCGGGCTCCGCCGCAGCGGCGGCCGGTGCCGGTTCCGCCGCCGCGGCGGCGCAGGGCCCCGCTGGCCCCGGACCGGAATCGGCCGGCCCCGGCGCCACTCCCGGCCCCGACGCCGCGAGCGGACCGGACTTCGCCGGCCCGCAGGGCCGCAGCCCTTCCGGACCGTCCAGCCCCTCGGGCCCCTCTGGCCCCACGCGCCCCCCGGGCCCCGGCGGGCCGACGCCGCCCGGCGGCAAGGGCGGCGGCGCCCGGCCCCAGGTGCGGAAACCGCTGTGGTGGCGCATGACCCGCGCGTCGCTGGTCGCCTTCGCCGCCTGCGCCGTCCTTGTTCTGGGCGGCTTCGGCATCGCCTACGCGGTCATCGAGGTGCCCGACGTCGCCAAGGAGGCCGCGGTCAACCAGGGGTCGACGTTCTACTACGCCGACGGCGAGACGCAGTTCGCCGAGCGCGGCGTGGACCGCGAGCCCGTCGACTACAAGCAGATCCCCGACCAGGTCCAGGAGGCGGTCATCTCCGCCGAGGACCGCGGCTACTGGGACTCCCCGGGTGTCTCCCTCACCGGCACCGCCCGCGCCGTGTGGTTCACCGTGACCGGTCAGCAGGTGCAGGGCGGCTCCACGATCACCCAGCAGTTCGTCCGCAACTACTTCGAGGGGATCAGCCGGGAGCAGACCATCACCCGCAAGCTCAAGGAGATCATCATCGCCCTCAAGGTCGATCAGTCTCCTGACATGGACAAGCAGTGGGTGATGGAGCAGTACCTGAACACCATCTACTTCGGCCGCAACGCCTACGGCATCCAGTCGGCGGCCCAGGCCTACTACCACAAGGACGTCGGCGACCTCACCGGCGCGGAGTCGGCCTTCCTCGCCGCGGCGATCCAGCAGCCGTCCCTGTACGGCCAGGCCGACAGCAACACCACGCCGCAGATGGAGAGCCGCTGGCAGTACGTGGTCGACGGCATGGTCGAGGGCGGGGCCATCTCCCAGGCCGAGGCCGACAAGATGGAGTTCCCCGAGCCCAAGGCCGAGCGCCCGGCCAACAGCGTCGACCTCAGCGGCTACAAGGGCTACATGCTCCAGCAGGCCATGAAGGAGCTCAAGGACCTCGGCTACAGCGAGGACAACATCAACCGCGGCGGCTACAAGGTCGTGACGACCTTCGACCAGCAGACGATGGAGATGGCGCAGAGCGCGGTCGAGGACACCGTCGACGTGGGCTCGCTGCCCGAGGGCGTCCAGGCCGGGCTGACCGCGGTGGAGCCCTCGACCGGCGAGGTGGTCGGCTTCTACGGCGGCCACGACTACATGAAGAACCAGTACGACAGCGCCTTCAACGGCTCGGCCCAGGCGGGCTCGGCGTTCAAGCCCTACGTGCTGGCGACCGCCCTGGAGCAGGGCTACAGCCTGAACAGCCAGGTGAACGGCAACTCCCCGATCCAGGTCGGGGGCAGCTCCATCAGCAACTACGACCACACCAGCCACGGCCCGACCTCTCTCGTTGAGGCCACCCGGATGTCGCTGAACACCGGCTACGTGCAACTGGCGCAGGAGGTCGGTCCGGAGAGCGTCCGCCAGACCGCGTATGACGTCGGCATCCCCAAGAGCATGATTCAGGACGACCAGGCGGTGCCCGCCATCGCCCTGGGCGTCTCCGACGTGCGGCCGGTGGACCAGGCGACCGGGTTCGCGACGTTCGCCAACGGCGGCGAGCACGTCGAGACCCACGTCATCCGCGAGATCGTCAACAAGGAGGGCGAGAACGAGCGGCCCGAGCCCGAGAGCTCCCAGGCGATCAGCCGGGAGTCGGCCGCCAACGTCAGCTATGCCCTCCAGCAGGTCGTGCAGAGCGGTACCGGTACCTCCGCGGCTCTGCCCGACGGCCGGCCGGTGGCGGGCAAGACCGGGACGACCGACGGCAGCGTCGCCGCCTGGTTCGTCGGCTACACGCCGCAGCTTTCGGCGGCGGTCGGGGTCTACAACGGCAACAACCAGCCGTTCAGCGTTCCGGGGTGGGGCTCGCTGTCGGGCGGCACCCTGCCCGCCGCCATCTGGAACAACTTCATGACCAAGGCGATGGAGGGCAAGGAGGTCGAGCAGTTCCCGGAGCCGAGCTTCGGCGGCGAGGTGCACGACCTCGCCCCCGACCCGCCGCCGTCGCCGGAGCAGACCGAGCAGGCCCAGCCGTCCGCGCCGGCCACGCGGCCCGAGGAGCCGACCGTCCCGACCGAGGTGCCGGAGGATCCGGTGGCGCCCACGGCGCCGCCCGAGACGGCGCCGGAGGAGCCCTCGACGCCGCCGTTCGAACCCGACTTCCCGGACGGCACGGGCGGCGAGGAGAACGCGGCCAACGGGGCGTAGCGAGCCGCGCGCCGGTGCGCCGCCCCGGGTACGGCCCGCCCGCCGGGCCGGTCACCCGGGGAGGCCGTACCGGCGCGGCCTCACAGCATCACCGGGAGCGACCTCAGACGCCATGTCCCGGGGTCGGGGGCACGGTCGGGGCCGTCGCCGGCGGGTGCGAGCGCGGGGTGGCCCAGCAGCAGCGCCTCCAGCGCCGCCTGCGTCTGGACGCGGGCGAGGGATGCGCCGAGGCAGAAGTGCGGCCCGTGCCCGAACCCGAGCTGCTGCGCGCCGTCCCGCGGCCGGGTGACGTCGAGGGTGTCCGGCTCGGCGAAGGCCCGGGGGTCGCGGTTGGCGGCGGCGATCGCGGCGGTGACCGGCTCGCCCCTGCCGACGGCGACGCCGCCGATCTCCGCGTCCTCGCGGGCGAACCGCGGCATCGCCAGTAGCTGGTGCCCGCACCAGCGCATGAGCTCCTCGACCGCGCCCGGCATCAGGCCCGGGTCGCCGCGCAGCGCCGCGAGCTGGTCGGGGTGGGCCAGCAGTTCCGAGACGGCGTTGGCGATGAGGTTGGTGGGCGTCTGCCCGGCCAGCACGATGTTCCAGACCAGGGAGACCATCTCGGTGTCGCTGAGGCGGTCGCCGTCCTCGGCTTGGGCGCGGACGAGGTCGGAGACCAGGTCGTCGCCGGGTTCGGCGCGGCGGGCGGCCACGGCGGCCTTCGCGCTGTCGATGATCGCGGGTACGGCGTCGGCGAAACCCGCGCCCGCTCCGGCCGCGATGACGCCTCCGTAGGCGCGCCAGTGGGGGCGGTCGGCGGCGGGGATGTCGACAAGCTCGCAGATCACCTCGACCGGGAGCGGGCGGGCGAAGTGCTCCATGAGGTCCACCGCACCGTCCTCGGCGTGCTCGGGCAGCCGCTCCAGCAGGGCGGCGACCACAGCCTCGATGCGGGGCCGGAACGCGGCCGCGCGCCGCGGGGTGAACGCCGGAGCGACGAGGCGGCGCAGCCGCAGGTGCTCGGTGCCCTCCATCTCGCCCATGTTGCGCAGGTACGGGCGGTACTCATCGGACACCTCGGGGCGCATGGCGAAGGTGTCGGCGGTCAGCTCGAACCGCGGGTCGTTGAGCATCGCGCGGGCGTCGCCGTGGCGCAGCACCGCCCACATCGGCGCCATGCCGGGTATGAGCAGCCGGGCCAGCGGCGCGTGCTCGCGCGCCGCGCCGTAGGCGGCGAAGGGGTCGGCGATCACGTCGGGGCTGGACAGGTCGATCTCGCAGACGCCGCCGGCGTGCGCGGTGACACCGTTCATCGCTTCTCCGTTCGAGGGGGGCGGACGCACCACCGGAGCGGTGCGTGCAATTTCAGATGATGGCATCATCTGAATGGTGAGCGTACCTTAATTCCGGCCGGAGGGAAGCAGCGAAGGGAGCACGGTTGGCTCGGCTCACCAGGGCGGAGACGCAGCGGCGCAACCGGGCCCGGGTGCTGGACGCCGCGCGCGCGGAGTTCGCCGAGCGCGGCTTCCGCGAGGCCGGGATCGACGCCATCGCCGAACGCGCCGAGCTGACCCGCGGCGCCGTCTACTCCAACTTCCCGGGCAAGCGCGCGCTCTACTTCGAGGTGCTCGCGGAGCTGGCCGAGGAGGTCCCGGCCGTCGGCGGCGCGCCCGTCCGCACCGCCCGCGAGGCCCTGGGCGCGCTCGCCCGCGCCTGGGTCGCCCGCCTGCCGATGGCTACCGACGCCGACGGTCCCGCCGCCCGGATCGACGCCGGCGTGGTCCCCGAGATCCTGGGCGAGGAGTCGGCGCGGCGGGCGTATGCGCAGCTGATGCGGTTCCAGGCCGTCCTGCTGGGGTGCGGGCTGGAGCGGCTGGACCCGCCGGCCGCCGCCGGGGAGCGGCGGGTTCGGCTGGCCGAGACCGTGCTGACGACGCTGCACGGCGCGAGCCGGCTGGCCGCTGCGGCGCCCGGGTTCGGTGAGCCGTTCAACGTCGTGAGCGCCTGCGAACGCCTGGCGGATGCGGACCTGGGCGACCGGTGGGACGGGCCCGCGATCGCGCCCGAGCCGCGCGCGGCCGACGAACCGTGGGCCCCGCCCCCCGCGTTCGACGCGCTGCGCCGCGAACCGGCGCCGCTCGCGGCGGACGGCGTCGTCGCCGTCCTGGGGCTGTACCGGTTCTCCGCCGCCGAGGACGTGCTGCGCGCCGCACCGGAGGGGGCGGAGGCGACCGTGGTCGCGGTGTCGGGCTCACCCGCCGAACTGGGGCCGCTGGCGCGGATGGCCGTGGCCGAGGTCCGGGGCCTGCTGCGCCGGGCCCTGCCGCCCGGGGCGTGGCCGCGGCTGCGCGTGGTCTGCGACGAGTCGGGGGAGGTGGCGGCGGCCGCGGGTGTGGGCCGGCCCGGCGACGCGACCGAGGCGGCGGTGCGCGTGCAGGCGGGCCGGATCACGACCCGCGCCGAAGGGCTGGGTGCCGGGCACGCAGCCGCGGCCGCCTCCCGCGGCCGTGCGCACCGCAGCGAGCGGGAGCGGGGCGGTGGGCGGTCGGCGGGGGCCGGCTGACGCGTGGTCGACGGGTCCGTCCCCAGCGGGCGGCGCACTCGGGCGCGCCCTGCTCCCCGGGGCGCGAAGCGGGCGCCGTGCTGCTGCGGCGCCGCGCGTCGGCGGCGCGGCTGCCGCAGACCGTCGTCGACATGCTCGACACCAGCCGCACGACGCTGCTGTCGGTGCGCGACCCCGAGGTCGAACCCGGCCCGCGGCGCACCCACCGGCTTCTCCAGTGCCGGCGCCGACAGGGCGAGGCCGCCCGAGCGCCGGGCGGTTACGACCACCGGCCACAGCGGCCGGGTGGCGGTGGCGCGCGGCACGTCGCCGATCGCGCTGCCGTAGATGCCGCGCAGGCCGTTCTTCCACGGGGCGCTGCGACAGGGACCGGGGCCGCTCTCGCGCGGCCGGGGAAGGAGCCGGGGCCGGTCCCCCGCCGGCTCACTGCCGACGGGCGAGAACGCGGCGGTGCCGGGGCGCCCGCGGGATGACGGCGACCCCTCGAACACGCCCCCGGCTCCGGTCCGCGGGACCTCCCCCGCGGCCCCGTCCCCGAGCCCGGCGGTCCGAGCACCAGCGGTCAGCCGACCAGGGCGGCGCAGCCGCAGGTGTCGGGGTCGGGGGCTTCCGGGGTCTCGGCGCGGCCGGTGAAGACCTCGGCGCCGGGCGTCGTGCCGCTGATGGCGTCGGCGGCGAGGATGACCGCGGCCGCCGTCCAGGTGCTGCGCTCGACCGGCCAGCGCACCGACTCGGCGAACTGGTAGCCGGTCCAGTAGGCGCCGTCGTCGGGGTCGCGCAGGTGCTGGATGTCGGCGAGGAGCCGCCGCGCGCGGCCGGTCTCGCCCAGCGCGGCCAGCGCCAGGGCCAGCTCCGAGGTCTCCGCCCCGGTGACCCAGGGCTGGTCGCTGACGCAGCGGATGCCCAGCCCGGGGACCACGAAGGTGTCCCACTCCGAGTCGAGCCGCCGGTGCGCGGCCTCGCCGCGGACCGCGCCGCTGATGATGGGGTAGTACCAGTCCATCGAGTAGCGGCTCCGGTCGGCGAAGACCGACTCGTGCTCGGCCATCAGGTGGCCGAGCCGGGACGCGGCCAGCTCCCAGTCGGGCTGGGGGCTGCCCAGCCGCTCGCCGAGTGCGGCGCCGCAGCGCAGCGCGTGGTGGACGCTGGCGCAGGCGGTCAGCAGCGCGTGGTCACCGGGATTTCCGTCGGCGTCGCGCGCCCAGCGGATCTCGCCTCGCTCGGTCCCCAGACCCAGCGCGAACTCGACGCCGGCGCGCACCGTCGGCCACAGATCAGCGGCCGAGCGCTCGTCGCCGGTGACCAGCAGGTGGTGCCAGACGCCGACGGCGGGGTAGGCGGCGTGGTTGGCCTCGCGCAGCGCGCTGGCGGGCTCGTTCTGCCGCAGCTTGGCCGGCCAGGACCCGTCGGGCAGCTGGACGCGGCCGAGCCACTCGTAGGCCCGCAGCGCCGCGGCGGCGTGCCCGGCAGCGGTCAGCGCCATGGCGCATTCGACGTGGTCCCACACGTCGGTGTGGCCGCCGGGGAACCACGGGATGGCGCCGTCGGCGCTCTGGGCGCCCAGCAGGTAGCGCGCGGACAGGGCGGTGTCGGCGGCGGTGAGGACGCCGGGAAGCTCGGGGAGGGGGTGGTCGGGCTCGGAGGAGGTGCCGATGCTCATCCGTTCTTCTCCGCGCGGCCGCGGGGCGGCTTGCGCAGGTAGACGACGACGCTTTTGCCGATCAGGGGGTTGAGGAGGCGTTCGGCGGTGCGGGTGGTGCGGGGGGCCTTCATCATGTCCCACACCAGCATGCGGTGGTAGGCGGAGGCCAGGGGGTGGTCGTCGTCGGACGTGCCCACGGCGCACTTGATCCACCAGTAGGGCGCGTGGAGGGCGTGCGCGTGGTGGTGCGGTCCGACGAAAAAGCCGGCCGCCTTGAGCTTGGCCTCCAGCTCGGCGCGGGTGTAGATGCGGATGTGGCCGCCCTCGTTGGTGTGGTACTCCTCCGACAGCGCCCAGCACAGGCGCTCGGGCAGCCAGCTGGGCACGGTGACGGCGGCCGTCCCGCCGGGCCGCAGCACGCGGTACAGCTCGGCCATGGCCGCAGTGTCGTGCGGGATGTGCTCGAAGACCTCCGAGGCGATGACGCGGTCGAAGGAGCCGTCGTCGAAGGGCATGTCGAGGGCGTCGCCCTTGACCGCCTCGGCCGATGCCCCGCCCTCGGCGGGCACCTCGCCGGCGGTGCGCATGGCGGCGAACATGGCGTCGACCTCGGCCAGGTCGTTCTCGTTCCGGTCGAAGGCGACGATGTCGGCGCCGCGGCGGTACACCTCGAAGGCGTGCCGGCCGCCGCCGCAGCCGAGGTCGAGGACGCGGTCGCCGGGCCCCACGGGCAGCAGGGAGAAGTCGACGGTGATCAGTGCTGGCTCCTTCGGATCGTGCTGGTCACGGGTGAGCGGCGGGCTCGCCGGCGTGACCGCGGGCGGCGTCGATCGCGGCGGTGTAGCGCCGGGCGGTGGCCTCGGCCACGGCCCGCCAGGTGAACCTCTCTTGGACGCGGTTCCAGGCCGCCGCGCCCATGGCCCGGCGGCGGGCGGGGTCGTCGAGCAGGCCGCCGACGGCGGCGGCGAGCTCCTCGGGGTCGCCGGGTTCGGTGAGGAGTGCGGTCTCGCCTTCGGGGCCGACGACCTCGGGTATGGCGCCCGCGCGGCTGGCGACCAGGGGGGTGCCGCTGGCCATGGCCTCCACGGCCGGCAGGGAGAAGCCCTCGTAGAAGGACGGTACGACGGCGACCTCGGCGGATGCCAGCAGTTCGCCGAGTTCGCCGTCGTCGATACCGCTGACGAAGGAGACGCGGTCGCGCAGGCTCAGCTCGTCGACGAGCCGGTCGGTGGGGCCGCCCGGGGTGGGTCTGCTCACGACGGTCAGCGAGACGTCGCGCTCGGTGGCCAGCTTGGCGGTGGCGCGCAGCAGGGTGGCGACGCCCTTGAGCGGGCTGTCGGCGCTGGCCACGCACACCAGGCGGCCGGGGACCCGCTCGGCGGCGGGGCGGGGGTGGAAGCTGCCGGTGTCCACGCCGAGCGGGACGACGTCCACGGCCGAGCGGCGCACGCCGAACTCGCGGACGATGTCCTCGGCGGAGGACCGGGAGGGGACCAGCACGGGGTCGAGGCGGCGGGCGACCCGGCCCTGCATCCCCACGAAGCTGTACCAGCGCCGCTTGCTGATCCGCTGCCAGCCGGTGGCCTGTTCGACCTCGATGCGGCGGTCGACGGTGATGGGGTGATGGATCGTGGTGACCATGGGCAGGCCGGCGGCCCGGATGCCGAGCTGTCCGTAGCCGAGGGTCTGGTTGTCGTGGACGACGTCGAACTCGCCGCGCCGCCGGCGCAGCTCGCGCAGTGCGCGCAGGGAGAAGGTCAGCGGCTCGGGGAACCCGGCCGTCCACATGGTGGCGACCTCCAGCACGTCGATCCAGTCGCGCCATTGGCGCAGCGGGGGCGCTTTGAAGGGGGCGGCGTCGTTGTAGAGGTCGAGGCTGGGGACCTCGTCCAGGCGCACCCCGGCGTCCAGCTGGGGATAGGGCTGGCCGGAGAGGACGGTGACGTCGTGGCCCAGCGCGGCCAGCTCGCGGGAGAGGTGGCGCACATAGACGCCTTGGCCGCCGCAGTGCGGCTTGCTGCGGTAGGAGAGCAGGGCGACGCGCAGTGGGCGGTCGGCGTGCGGCATAGGACTACCCCATCGACAGCGTGGTGGAGGATGGCAGGTGCCCGCGCGGAGCGCGGCGGAGCGGACCCGGGTCCGGGGCGGGGCCGGAACCCGGCGGGCCGGTGCTGCGGGGGCGCGGTGACGCTGGTCGCACCGGCAGGGTCACTGCTTCACCTCGTTCGTCGCTCGCGCGCTCGGCCACCTCTGGTCGCCGGATGGGACCGCCGGAAGGGCGGGTACGATCGCGCGCCCGCATGTTACTCACCAGTTTAAGGCCTGGCTCCGGTGTCCGGGATGGTCGGGCCCGGCCGCGACCGCGAGCGGCGGCGCGGGTATCAGGACCGCCCCGGGGCCTGCGGTGCGGCGGCGTCCGCCGGACGCCAGCGCGGGGGGCCGCCGGCGCCGTCGGCGCGCACCGCCAGCCCGCGCCGCTCCAGCGTCCGCACGTGGGCGGCGGTCTCCGCGGCGGCCATGCGGCGGGAGGCGACCTCCATCCCGTCCCAGCCGCGCTTCCAGGGCAGGCGCGCGCTCAGCTCCCACAGCGTGGCGCCGCCGCCTTCGAGCAGCCGGGCGAGCTCGTCGAGCTTGGCCTCGTGGTGCTCGGCGATCTCGGCGGCGCGCCGGGCGGCGCCGGTGAAGCGGTGCTCGTGGGCGGGCAGCACCCGGGTGTCCTCGGGGGTGTCGGCGAGCTGTGCGAGGGAGGAGAGGTAGTCGCCGAGGGGGTCGCCGCCGTCGTCGGAGCCGTAGAGGCCGATGTTGGGGGTGATGCGCGGAAGCAGGTGGTCGCCGGTGAACAGCCGGTCGGAGTCCGGCAGGTGCAGGCAGATGTGGCCCGGGGTGTGGCCGGGGGTCCACACGGTGCGCAGTCTGCGGCCGGGCAGGTCCACCGGTTCGCCGTCGGAGAGCTCGCGGTCGGGCGGCGCGGGCGGCCTGGAAGAGGGGTGCCGATTCCGCGAGCCGCTCCAGCTCGGCGGGTGTCGCCCCGGCCTCGGCAGCGCGGCGCAGCTGCCGGGCGTGCTGTTCGTCGGCGCCGATGCGGGCGAAGCCGCGGACCAGTTCCGCGTCGGCGCGGTGCATGGCGACCCAGGCGCCGGAGGCCGCGCGCACGCGTCCGGCGAGCCCGGCGTGGTCGGGGTGGAAGTGGGTGACCACAACGCCGTACACGTCGCCGACCGAGGCGCCCGCGGACTCCAGCCCGGCGGTGAGGGCTCCCCAGGAGTCCTCGTGGTTCCATCCCGCGTCGACGAGCACCGGTCCTCGCGGGCTTTCCAGCACGTAGACGAGGGTGTAGCCGAGGGGGTTGCCGGGGATGGGCACGGGCACGCTCCACACGCCCTCGCCCAGATCCTCCACCGGTGGCAGCGGCCGCATGGCATCCTCCTCCTCAACCGAAAAACAGAATCGGATTCTATTCGGGGCGGGGGCGCGAGCGGTCCGCGGGGCGGGTGCGAAGCGGTCGCGGACGCCGACTAGAACACATTCCATTCCGTGTCCGGCTATATCGGTACGGCGCCTGTCGCGCGAGCGTGGATCGGGTCATCTCCGGGTGAAGAGGCCGCATGCCCAGTTGTGGAGGATCGGGCCGGTGGGGGATGCTTGGATAACGTGTTCTTGTAGGGGCGCCGTCCGGCGGCCCGGGCGATGCCTTCCGGGCGAAGCGGCCCGCAGGACCCGCGCCCGGCGCCGACCGGCCGCCGGCTCCGCGCGGGCCGGCGGGTGCGCCGCGCGGACGACGACGATGGGAGATCCGGCGTGGCGGTCCAGCAGGCGGCGATCGGAATGCGGTCCCGGAGTCAGAACCAGCGCCGCAAGCGGATCGTGCAGACGGCCGCGGCCCTGGCGCTGCGCGGCGGCGTCGAGGCGATGCAGATGCGTGCGGTCGCCGAGCGCGCCGGAGTCGCGCTGGGCACCCTCTACCGCTACTTCCCCTCCAAGATGGACCTGGTCGTCGCGGTGGTCACCGAGGAGCTGGACCTGCTGGAGACCAGCATCAGCCGCCGCCCGCCCACGGCCGAGACCGCCGCCGGCCGCGCGGTCGACGTGCTCATGCGGGCCACCCGCGGGCTGATGCGCGAGCCCGAGCTCGCCGACGCGCTGGTGCGCTCGCTCATCATGGCCGAGGCCAAGACCGAGCTGGGCGCCCGCATCACCGACCTCCTCTGGCGCGTGGCCACGGGCGCCGCCGCCGCGGACGGCCAGGACTCCGGCCCGGCGGAGCCGCCCGACCGCACCGACCCCGCCTACGTCCGCGTCGCCTCGCTGGCCAGCGTGTGGGTCTTCGAGGTCCTGGAGCTCCTCAAGGGCGACCGCGGTCTCGACGAGGTCCAGCGCCGCATCGAGATCGCCGCCGAGCCCCTGCTCGCCCACTGCTGAGCCCGCAGGCGGCGCGGCCGTCGACCGCGCCCAGCGGCTCCCGCGGGGGCGCCGGGGCCCGGTCTCCGGCGGCCGTTGGCGGTGCCGAGCCGGTGCTGAGGCACGGCCGGGGCCGGCGAGGGCGACCGTCGTCCGCCTTCGGGGTCACCGGTGCTCTCAGGCGGGCGGGTCGGTGCCGCCGCCGCTGAAGAGGCCGAAGAGACCGTCGAAGAGCCCGGAGATCCCGTCGCCGCCGTCCTCCGACCCGCCGGAGTCCTCCTCGGAGCCGGAGTCTCCGCTGTCCGAGCCGCCCTCCGGCCCTTCCGCCGAGCCGCCGCCCTCGCCCTGCTCCTGACCGCTCCCGCCATCCGGGGCGCCGGCGGTCGGGGAGGGGGCGGCCGCGCCGCCGTCGTCGGAACCGGGCGCGCCGGAGGGATCTCCGCTCGGCCGCGGCTCCGCCGGCGGTGCGCCGTCCGGTTCCTGGGAAGGCGCGACGGAGGTGCCCTCCATCGCCCCGGGGCGGTGCTCCTCCGCTTTCCCCGGGCCGTCGGAGACCGCGGACGCCGCACCGGGCCGCTCCTCGGCGGACGGTACGGCCGCGGGCGCCTCGGCGGGACCGGCCTCGGCGACCGGGCCGCCGGCCCGGCCGCTCACGGCGGCCACCACTCCCCACAGGCAGACCATGACGGCCGCGGCGGCCAGCAGCGCGACGACCGGGACGGGCATCCGCCGCCTTCGGGTGCCCGCGGCGCCGCCGGGACCCGCAAGCGGCTCGGGCTCGGCCCGGGCGGGCACGTCGCCGGTGGTGACGCGGTCCTCCGGAAGCAACGTCGCCCCGGCGTCCGGGTCGGCCGGGTCTTCGCCTGCCGCGGCAAAGGCGTCGGACTCCTTCTCGGCACCCGCCGCACCGCCGGTCGCGGGCGTGCGGTTGCGGTGCAGCGGGAAGCCGTCGTCGCCCAGCGGAGCCAGGGCGTAGGCCGCCGCGCGGCGCTCGGCTCGGGCCAGCGGCGAGGCGCAGTCCTGCAGCACCCGTTCCCGCAGACCCGGCGGCGGGCCGGGGGGTTCGAGCTCGGCGAGCACCGCCCGCACCCCGCGATCGGTCCCGCGGCCTTCCGGCTGCTCGGGTGCCCGGGCATAGCGCGCCAGCTGGTCGGCCGCGTGCAGCACCGCCGTGCGGCACAGCTCCGCGGCGGTCTCGGCGCCCAGGCCCAGCACGCGGGCGATCAGGGGCGTGGGCAGCCCGTGCCTCAGGTACAGCTCCAGCAGCTCGCGGTGGCTGGGCGGCAGCCGCTGCGACAGCCGCACCGCCGCCTGCTCGTTCTCGGTGGTGGCCAGCTCGGCGTAGGGCGATCGGGGCGCGAACCCGCGCCGCCGCGCGGCCGTGCGCACCAGTGCGAACAGCCAGGCGGCGAACTCGCGGTCGTCGCGCAGCGCGTGGATGCGGTCGGCGGCGGCCAGGAACGTCTCGTGCAGCGCGGCCGCCGCGCGGTCGGGCTCGGCGGCGCCGCCGCCCGGACCGACCAGCGACCAGCAGTAGCGGTAGAGCTGGTCGGCGAACAGGTCGTAGCACCGGCCGTAGCCGGCGCCGCCGCGCAGGGCGGCGGCCAGCTCGGCGCCGGGTGCGGCGCTGTGCCGGCCCGCCATGGCGCGCGACGACCGGCCCGGCGGCGCCGGCCGGGCCGCACGTGCTGTGGTTCCCCCCGAAGCCGGGGACTGCGATGTCACGTTCCCTCCCCAAAGCGCGACACGCACCGGCCGGTGATGCCCGCATCGGGGCGATAGGCCGGAGTTGTCCGGTAACGCTAGCGATCCAGGTGGAACGTTGTCCGGTACATTGGACAGTTATAGCGCGAAGGTAAGTCTTTTGTTACCGATTTCGGTGGCACGGGCTCCGCTCCGCCCCGAAAAAACTCCGGGACGCGAGCGCGCGCTCACTCCCTGCCGCGCGAGGGCGTGCCGATGGCGACCATCCGCTCCACCGAGCGGCGCGCCTTGGCCGCGGTGTCGTCGTCCACGCGGATCTCGCCCGTGCCGTCGCGCAGCGTCGCGAGCAGCTTCTCGGCGGTGATCATCTTCATGTAGTGGCACTCGGCGCGCGGGTTGACCGGCTCGAAGGCCGTGACGGGGTTGGCGGCGCGCAGTTGGTGCAGCATGCCGGTCTCGGTGGCGATGAGGACCTTGTCCGCCTTCGACTCCTCCGCGGCGCTGAGCATGCCGCCGGTGGAGAGCACCTTGACGCGGTCCTGGGGCACGGCGCCCGAGCCCACCAGGTACAGCGCCGAGGTGGCGCAGCCGCACTCGGGGTGCACGTACAGCTCGGCGTCGGGCTCGGCGGCCACCCGCTCGCGCAGGGTGTGGCCGTCGATGCCGGCGTGCACGTGGCACTCGCCCATCCACACGTGGATGTTCTCGCGGCCGGTGACCCGCTTGACGTGGGCGCCCAGGAACTGGTCGGGCAGGAACAGGATCTCCCGGTCCTCGGGGACGGAGCGGACGACGTCGGCCGCGTTGGAGGAGGTGCAGCAGATGTCGGTCTCGGCCTTCACCGCCGCGGAGGTGTTGACGTAGGCCACCACGACGGCGCCGGGGTGCTCGGCGCGCCAGGCGCGCACGTCCTCGGCCGTGACGGTGTCGGCCAGCGAGCAGCCGGCCGCGAGGTCGGGCAGCAGGACGGTCTTCTCCGGCGAGAGGATCTTGGCGGTCTCGGCCATGAAGTGGACGCCGCAGAAGACGATGGTGCTCGCGTCGACCTCGGCGGCCAGGCGCGAGAGCGCGAGGGAGTCGCCGGTGTGGTCGGCGACGTCCTGGATCTCGGGCCGCTGGTAGTTGTGCGCGAGGATGACCGCGTCGCGGCTCTCGGCGAGCCTGCGGACCTCGGCGGCCCAGTCCTGGGAGAGCGTGGTGTCTGCTGCGGCGGGGGCGGTAGCCATGTCCGTGTTCTTCCTTCGAGAGACGGGCCCGGTGGTCCGGTGCCCGGAGGTCGCCGGCTCTCGTGCCGGCTGCGGCGATCGGGCCGCATCCGGTTTTTGTCTTGCAGGCAAAAACTCATGACACTCTAACATGGGGAGTCATGGCGGCGACAGGGGAAGTGAGCGCGACCACACTGGTACGACCCGCGGGGGCGCCCGCGAGCGGCGGCGCGGCCGGGAGGGCGCACCGGTGAGCGGCGCCGAGACCGAGCAGCAGGCGGCCCTCGCACGGTCGGACCCGGCGGCCGGCGGCGCGCCGGTCGGTGCACCGGCCGGCCACGAGGTGCTGGCCGTCGTCTTCCAGATCCGCGCCGACCGGCTGTGCGTGCTGCTGTGGCGGCGGGCGCGACCGCCCTACGAGGGGCACTGGGTGCTACCCGGCGGACGGCTGGGCGGCGCCGAAGGGCTGGACGCCTCCATCCGCCGCCAGCTGGCACAGAAGGTCGACGTACGCGACCTCACCCACCTGGAGCAGCTGGAGACACGCGGCGACCCCGGCCGCCACCCCCAGGGGCGGATACTGGCCACCGCCTACCTCGGTCTCGTGCCCGCCGACATCGACCCGGTGGTGCCCGAGGACACCAGCTGGCACCCGGCCGCGGAGCTGCCCGAGATGGGCTTCGACCACGCCGCGATCGTGCACTCCGGGCGCCGCCGGCTGCGCGCCAAGCTGTCCTACACCAACGTCGGCTTCGCGCTCGCGCCGCCGGAGTTCACCGTCTCGCAGCTGTCGCGCTACTACCGCGCCGCGCTGGGCCACGACGTCGCGGCCACCAACCTGCGCCGCGTGCTGCTGCGCCGCGGCCAGATCGAGGAGACGGGCGGCTTCGTGCCCTCCGGGCGCTCGGGCGGCCGCCCGGCGGCCCTGTTCCGCTTCCGCGTCCGCCGCCTGGAGATCACCGACGCCTTCGCGGTTCTGCGCCCGCCCGCGGGCGGGTAGGGCGTGTTCGGCGGGGTCCGTCCGAGGCGGGCGGCGCACCAGGTGCGCCCCGCGCCCCAGGCGCTGTTTCATCCGGCGCGGGGCGCTGCGAGGGGGAGCGGTGCCGCTCCCGCACGGCCGGGGAGGGAGTCGGGGGGGGGCCGGCCGACCGGTGAGAACGCACGGGAGCGGCGCCGGGGAGCCGCGCTGGAGGACGGCGACCCGTCGGACACGCCCTGCACCCGGCCTCGCTCGGCGCCGGAACGGTGCGGGCGGCCTGCGGCGCGGGCCGGTCCAGGCGGCCGGGGCCGCCTGCGGCGACGGCGCCCCCGGTGGTGTCGGTGCCCCGTGTTAGCGTCCTTTTCGTGAAGATTCGCAGTGTCGTGCTCGACGTGGGCGAGACCCTCGTCGACGAAACCCGCATCTTCGAGCGGTGGGCCGACCGCCTCGGGGTCCCGCGGCTCGCCTTCTTCGGCCTCATGGGCGCCGTGCTCGCCGAGGACCGACCGTTGATGGACGCGTTCCGCCTGGTCAAACCCGGATTCGACCTCGACGTCGAGTCCGCAGCCTGGCTGGCCGACGAACCCGGGTCGCTGCGCGAGAACTTCGACGCCGACGACCTCTACGCCGACGTCCGCCCCGCGCTGTCCGAGCTGCGCGCGATGGGCCTGAGCGTGGTCGTCGCCGGCAACCAGCCCTCCGCCGCCGGGCCGTCCCTGGCGGCGATGGACCTGCCCGCCGACCGGATCCACGTCTCCGAGGACTGGGGCGTGTCCAAGCCCGACCCCGCCTTCTTCGCGCGGGTCGTAGACGCCGCCGGCGCCACCCCCGCCGAGGTCCTCTACGTCGGCGACCGCCTCGACAACGACGTGCTGCCCGCCAAGCGGGCCGGGCTGCGCGCGGCCCTGCTGCGCCGCGGGATGCTCGGCTACCTGCACGCCGGGCGGCCCGAGGCCCGTCAGGCCGACACCGTTCTCGACGGCCTGGCCGACCTGCCCGGCTGGATCGCCGACCAGGCCGACTGAGCCGCCGCCGACTCCCGCGCCCGCGCAGTTTGGCCCGTACCGGGCCGGGTACACGCAAGCGAACGACGGACCGGCGTGCGACGCCCCGAGGAGAGACAGCACCGAGCAGATGATCACCTTCGAGGGCGTGAGCAAGCGTTACCCCGACGGCACCGTCGCCGTCGACGACCTCGACCTCACCGTGCCCACCGGGCACACCACGGTCCTGGTCGGATCCTCCGGCAGCGGCAAGACCACCGCGCTGCGGATGATCAACCGCTTGGTCGAGCCCACCGCCGGCACCGTGGCCATCGACGGGAGCGACGTCCGCGGCCAGGACCCGCCCGTCCTGCGCCGATCCATCGGCTACGTCATCCAGCAGGCCGGGCTGTTCCCGCACCGCACGGTCGCCGACAACATCGCCACCGTCCCCCAGCTGCTGGGCTGGTCCAAGCGGCGGGCGCGCGAGCGCTCCCGCGAGCTCATGGAGCTGGTCGGCCTCGAACCCGCCCACGCCGCCCGCTACCCCCACCAGCTCTCCGGCGGCCAGCAGCAGCGCGTGGGCGTGGCCCGCGCCCTGGCCGCCGATCCGCCGATCCTGCTGATGGACGAGCCCTTCAGCGCCGTCGACCCCGTCGTGCGCGCGGGGCTCCAGGACGAGCTGCTGAGGCTGCAGGCCGAGCTGCGCAAGACCGTGGTCTTCGTCACCCACGACATCGAGGAGGCGGTGAAGCTGGGCGACAGCATCGCGGTCCTGCGCCCCGGTGGCCGCCTGGCCCAGGTCGACAGCCCCGAGCGGCTGCTGGCCGACCCCGCCGACGACTTCGTCGAGGCCTTCGTGGGCTACGACCGGGGAGTCCGCCGGCTGTCCTTCTTCCCCGCCCGCGACCTCCCGCTGCGCAGCGACGTCATCCTCAGCGAGGGCGCGACCGCCGCCGGCGCCCGCGAGGTCGCCCGCACCACCGGCGAACCCTGGCTGCTGGTGGTCGACTCCCGGCGCCGCCCGCTGGGCTGGGCCTCGGCCGACGTGCTGGCCGCGGCCGCCGACGACCGCGACGTCGCCAAGCTCGACCTGGTGGGCTACGGGCACATCTTCACCGTCTCCACCGACTCGCTGCGGGCCGCGCTCGACGCCGCCGTCCTCTCCCCGGCCGGACGCGCGGTCGGCGTTGCCGACGACGGCACGGTGCTGGGCGCCGTCGCCCAGACCGAGCTGGGCTCGGCGATCTGGGCCGCGGGCAGCGACGACGACCACTCCGGCGCGGAGGACGGCCGTGGCTGAGTCCGTGCGGGCCGCCGCCGGCTCCGCCGAACCCCTGTGGGGCTGGGCGGTGCAGAGCTGGCAGTGGGGTTGGAGCAACCTCGACGACCCGGTCGGGCCGATGCTGGCCGAGCACGTGCTGCTCTCCTACGCCTCGGTGCTCATCGGGCTGGCCCTGGCAATCCCGCTCGGCGTACTCAGCGTCCGCTACCGCGTCGTCTACCCGCCGGTGCTCAGCGGGGTGAACGCGCTCTACGCCGTCCCGTCGCTGGCGCTGTTCTTCCTGCTGCTGCCCTACACCGCGTTCACGCCGTGGACGGCCATCATCCCGCTGGCGCTGTACACGCTGGCGATCCTGGTGCCCAACGTCGTCGACGGCCTGAACCAGGTGCCCGACCACGTGCGCCAGGCCGCGGTGGCCATGGGCTTCGGCCCGCTGCGCCGGCTGCTGCGCGTGGAGCTCCCCGTGGCCGTCCCCGTGATCATCGCGGGCCTGCGGGTGGCCGCCGTGGCCACCATCAGCATGGTCAGCGTCGCGTCCCTGGTGGGCCTGGGCGGACTCGGCGGCGTCATCCTGACCTACGGCTTCGCGCGCGACTTCGCCGCACCCGTGGTGGTGGGGATCGCGCTGTCGGTCGCGCTCGCCTTCGCGACCGACGGCCTGCTGGTGCTGGCCCAGCGCGCGCTGACGCCCTGGGCCCGCGACCGCGGCCCCGCCCGGCGCGGCGGCCGGACCGCGCGGCGCCGGACCTCCGGGACGGCCGCCCGAGCCGGAGAGGAGGCGGCGGCGTGAACATCGCCTCCGAGGTGGCGTCCTGGTTCGCCCAGCCGCAGAACTGGAGCGGGTCCGGCGGTATCCCGGTCCGCTTCGCCGAGCACGTCTACTACTCGGTGCTGGCGCTGCTGGCAGCCGCCGCGATCGCGGTCCCCGTCGGCCTGCTGACCGGACACACCGGCCGCGGCGGGTTCCTGGCCATCAGCCTGGCCAACTTCGCCCGCGCGCTGCCCACCATCGGCGTGCTCACCCTGGTGGTGCTGGGCATGGGCCTGGGGCTGGTCCCGGTGCTGGTGGCGCTGGTGGCCCTGGCCGTGCCGCCGATCCTGGTCAACACCTACGAGGGCGTGCGCGGTGTCGATCCGCAGGTCACCGACGCCGCCCGGGGCATGGGCATGCGCGGCGGCGAGGTCCTGGCCCGGCTGGAGGTGCCCATGGCCATGCCGCTGATCCTGCTCGGGCTGCGCACCGCCGCCATCCAGGTCGTCTCGACCGCCACCATCGCCGCCTACGTGGGCATCGGCGGCCTGGGGCGGTTCATCGTCGACGGCCAGTCCCAGCAGCGCATCGAGCAGATCCTGGGCGGCGCGCTGCTGGTGGTGGTGCTGGCGCTGGCGGTGACCGGGCTGTTCACGCTGCTGCGCCGCTGGGTGGTGGCGCCGGGGCTGCGCCGGCGCGCCGCCGCGTCCTCCGCAGCCTCCTGAAACGGGGCCGCACACGCGCCCGCATCAGCATCCGCACACGAGAAGGGTGAAGTCATGCGCAATCCGATGCGACCGGCGGCCGCCGCCGCGCCGCTGCTCCTGTTGGCCGCCTGCGGCGGGGGAGGGGACCCCTACTCCGGCGGAGGCGGCGACGGGGGCGGCGGCAGCGGGGACGCCATCGTCGTGGGCTCGGCGAACTTCCCCGAAAGCACGCTGCTGGCCCACATCTACGCCAAGGCGCTCGAAGCCGAGGGCATCCCCGTCGAGACCCAGCTGGACATCGGCAGCCGCGAGGTCTACTACGACCAGGTCGCCGAGGGAAACCTCGCGGTGTTCCCCGAGTACAACGGCGGCATCCTGTACTACCTCGACCCCGAAGCCGAGTCCGGCACCACCGAGGAGACCAACCGGGCGGTGCGCCGGGAGCTGCCCGAGGACCTCGCGATCCTGGAGTCGGCGCCCGCCCAGAACAAGGACTCCATCACCGTCACCGAGGAGACCGCCGAGGAGCACGACCTCACCGCCATCGGCGACCTCGAAGGCACGGCCGGCGACATGACGCTGGGCGCCCCCGCCGAGTTCGAGACCCGCCCCCAGGGTGTGCCCGGGCTCAAGGACGCCTACGGGGTCGAGTTCGGCGGGTTCCGGCCGCTGGAGGGCAACCTGCTGGTCGAGGGACTGCGCGGCGGCGACGTGGACGCGGCGAACCTCTTCACCACCAACCCGGCGTTCACCACCGGCGACTTCGTCGCGCTGGAGGACCCGCAGAACCTCTTCGGCTCGCAGAACGTCACCCCCCTGATCAACAAGGAGGCGGTCGGCCAGGACGCCCGCGACGTGCTGAACAGGGTCTCGGCCGAGCTCACCACCGAGGCGCTGATCGACCTGGACGCGCGCGTGCAGATCGACCACGAGGAGGCCGACGAGGTCGCCGCCGACTGGCTCTCCCAGGCCGGACTGGACTGAGCGGCCGGAGGCCGCGGCACGGCATGCGGCGGCGCGGCACGCTGTCCCCGCGGGGCGGGCGGTGCCGCGCCGCCGGCGCCCGTGGCGGACGCGCGGTGCCTGGCAGCGCCGCGGAGGAGCACGGTCCGCGGCGGTGCGGGCGGCCTGCTGTCGGTGGGAGGGGTCGAAGGCGGGCGCGCCCGCGGCCCATGGAGGTTCGCGGCCGCGGGGTCGGCGATCAGAGGATCATGGCCAGGATGAGCCCGGCCACCAGGATTCCCAGCACGGTGTAGAAGCCATCCATACTTCCATTGGACGACGCCCCGCCCGCGCGGTGAACTAGCCGCACTGCACAGAAACCGGTGGCGGCGGGAACGCGAAGAGTTATCTCTCTAGCGAGTTTGGCTCAGCCCGAAGCGCGGTATCGGCCGCCGTAGCGGATCAGCGGCCGCACCTCGTCGGGGCGCTGCGGCCGCACCGCCGGCAGGGTCTCGACGGCCGCGATGTAGACGACGTGGTCGCCCGCCGCCACCCGCTGCTCGACGCAGCACTCCAGCGCCGCGATCGCCGTCTCCAGCACCAGCGCGCCGGTGTGCTCGCCGCGCCGGTGCGCCTCGCCCTCCAGCAGCAGCCGCGCGCTGGGCCGGCCCTCGGCCGCGAACCGGCCCGCCACCGCGCGCTGCCCCTCGCCCAGGACGTTGACCGCGAACCGGCCCTGGGAGTCGATCACCTCGCACAGGTAGCTCTCCTTCGCGACCCCCACCATGACCAGCGGCGGCTCGGCCGAGACCGACGTGAAGGCGCTGATCGTGCTGCCGATGTCGTCGCGGCCGTCGCGCACGGTCACCACGGTCACCCCCGTGGCGAAGCGGGCCATCGTCTCCGTGAACTCGGCCGGTCCCGGGGCCGGGCTCATCTGATCTCCCAGCCGCCCGGCATCAGCAGAGGTGCCGAGGACGGCAGTCCCGCGCGCGCCGCCAGGTCCTCCAGACCGCTCGCCGCGCCCAGTCCGGCGGCCAGCTCCGGCGCCGTCTGCTGCGGCGCGGAGGTGCGGTCCTCGCTGGACTCGGCCGGCATCAGCCGCTCCCACGGTCCGCCGGCGGGGAACGAGCGCAGCCGCCCGCCGGGCAGGCCCGCCTTCTCCCGCGCCAGGCGCACGGCCGCCGGCAGCCCGCCCAGGTCGTCGACCAGGCCGCCGTCGTGCGCGTCGCGCCCGGTGAGGATGCGCCCGCGCGCCACCGCGTCGACCTGCTCGGCGCTCAGTCCGCGCGCCCGGGCGACCTTGCCGGTGAAGTCGGCGTAGGTGCTGTCGAGCATGGCGTTGACCCGGTCCCACTCCGACTCGGTGAATCCGCGGTCGGGGCCGAACATCGCGGCGTGCGCGCCGCTCTCCACGTTCTCGTTGGTGATCCCCATGCGCTCCAGCAGTCCCGTGAGAACCGGCTTGCCGCTGTAGACGCCGATGGACCCGGTGAGCGTACCGGGGCGGGTGACGATCGCGTCGGCGTCCATCACGATGTAGTAGCCCCCGGAGCCGGCGATGTCGCCGAGCGAGGCGACGACCGGCGTGCCCGCCTCGCGGGTGAGGGCGACCTCGCGGCGGATGACGTCGGAGGCCACCGCCGAGCCGCCGCGGCTGTCCACGCGGAGGACGACGGCGCGCACGTTCCTGTCGCGGCGGGCGGCGCGCAGGGCGGCCGAGACGGTGTCGGCGCCCATGGACCTGCCGCCCAGCGCCGAACGGCGGCTGCGTCCGCTGGTGATGATGCCGGTGGCGGTGATCAGCGCGATGTAGCCGCCGGGGCGCACGGGCACCCGCTCGGTCATCGAGGCGCGGTGGTGGTAGCGGCCGACGTAGAGAAGCCGCGCGCCGCCCCGGCCGGAGTCCTCGCCCGCAGCGGCCGGCTCGGCGGCGCCGTCGGGGCCGTTCCCGCCGGCGTCGGGGGTGTAGCGGGCGCGCAGGTCGGCGTAGACCTCGTCGCGGTAGGCCAGCCGGTCGACCAGCCCGGCCTCCAGTGCCTCGGCGGCCAGCAGCGGCCCGCGGTCGATGAGCTCGCGCACACGCTCGGCGCTCAGCCCGCGCCCCTCGGCGACGCCTTCGGCGACCTGCTCGCTCAGCGACTCCACCAGCCGCTCGGTGATCTCGCGGTGCGGCTCGGTGAAGCCCTGCTCGGTGAACTGGTTGGGGGCGTTCTTGTACTCGTGGCGGGCGCCGCCCTCGAAGCGCACGCCCAGCCGCTCGGCCGCGCCGCCGAAGAACGTGGTGCCCACGCTGAGCCCGGTCAGTCCCACCGACCCGGTCGGCACCACCGCGATCTCGGCGAAGGAGCAGGCCAGGTAGTAGGGGACGGTCCCGGGGCCGAACTCGCCGAAGGACTCCGCCCAGGCGACCGTGTCCTTGCCCGCGGCGCGGAACGCCGACACCGCGGCGCGTACCTCCTGCACCCGGGCGAAGCCGAGCGCCCGGCCGTCGATGCGGGCCACCAGCGCCTTGACGCGCGGGTCCTTGGCACCGCGGCGGATGCCCTCGACGACGTCGCGCAGCTGCTGGTGGCGCCGGGCCAGCACTTGCCCCAGCGGGTCGCTCGGCGCCTCCTCCGCGAGCCCGTCGGTGAGGTCGAGCTCCAGTATCAGCGGGCCGCTGCGCCGCTCCTGGAGACGTGAGAAGGGACCGAGCAGCTTGACCGGATGCACCATGCCCTCAGGCTAGACGAGGGTGCCCGCTGCTGCTGAACGCCGCACGCCCCCGCCCCCACAACCCCCCAGCACAGCGCGCGGGCGGTCCCGCCGTGCGAGGGCCCGGGCTCCCGTAGGACCACCGGTCGCCGGGACTGCGTGGAAGCCGCTCGACCTCCGCGAACGGGGGCCGAAGTGCGGGACACCGAACGCCGGGGGGACGGGCACTTCCTGTTCGCCGCCGCCGAATGGCAGGGCGTTCCTGGAGGCGGCGCGAAGTGGGGGGCTCTCTGGTGGGTCCGGAATCCGTACCGGTGTGGCGCGGTGGTCGGTTCGGGCCGCTATCGTCGTGGGGTCAAGCGTGGACGCAGAAGGGAAGCCCATGTCCGGCACGTCCGGTTCTCGGCGGTCCAGGACCGTGGCCGCGGCAGCCGCCGCGGCGCTGGCGCTGTTGGCGTCGGGGTGCGGAGGCGGCTCCGGCGGCTCCGCCGCGCCCAGCCCCGACTCCACCTACAGCGCCGTGGTCGCGGCCGCCGAGCCGCCTTCGACCGCCGCCGGTTTCAGCACGGTCGAGATCCAGGGCATCAGGATCGGTGCGCCCAAGAACTGGAGCATCGACAAGACCGGCGGGCAGCTGTGCATGCGCCCGCCGGGCCAGGACTCCTGCGGCTACGGCGCGGTGAAGGTCATCCCGCACGTGGCCGAGAACGACCCGAACAAGTGGCCCAAGAAGCAGTACAACAACCCTGACGGCTGGGCCTCCGACCCCGCGTCCTGCCGCAGCCTGGGCACCGCCGCGTCGGGCGGCACGGGCGTCACCGGCGCCGAGCAGGTGGATGTCGACAACCCCCAGGGGCTCACCCAGCACGCCGACGGCCTGAAGTCCCACCACCGCGTGTGGGAGGTCACCTGCCAGAACGGCGACACGTTCGAGGTGCGGCTGTGGTTCCTGCCGCAGAGCGACATCGCGGTCTACGCGTGGTCGGTCGACACCCGGTACTCGACGCTCTACGACAAGATCGCCGAGTCCATGAACACCGACGACTACAAGCGCGACTGAGCGGCGCCGGGGCGGGCGGGCGGCCGGGGCGGGCGCCCCCGGACCGCCCCGCCCGCGCCCGATGCGTCCCGCCGGGATCAGGCCGGCGCCAGCCAGACCGCGGCCAGCGGCGGGACCGTCACCTTCGCCGAGGCCGGCTGGCCGTTCCACTCCACCGCCTCGGCCCGCACGGTGCCCGACCGGCCCGCGGCGCTCACCCCGCTGCCGCCGAAGTCGCGGGAGTCGGTGTTGAGCACCTCGCGCCACCTCCCGGCGCGCGGAAGGCCGATCCGGCGGCCGGTGTGCGGCTCCGTCGAGAAGTTGACCACGCACGCCAGCGCGGACCCGTCGTCGCCGTGGCGCAGGTAGGACAGCGTGTTGCCCGCCGCGTCGCCGCCGTCCAGCCAGGTGAAGCCGGCCGGGTCGGTGTCGAGCGTCCACAGGGCGGGGGTGTCGCGGTAGACGCGGTTGAGCTCCGCGACCAGCGCGCGCACCCCGCGGTGGTAGGCGTGGTCGAGCAGCCACCACTGCACGCCCGCCTCGTGCGACCACTCGTCGCCGTGGCCGATCTCGCCGCCCATGAACAGCAGCTGCTTGCCGGGGTGGGACCACATGAACCCCAGCAGCCCGCGCAGCCCCGCGAACCGGCGCCACTCGTCGCCGGGCATCTTGTACAGCAGGGAGCCCTTGCCGTGCACGACCTCGTCGTGGGACAGCGGCAGCACGTAGTTCTCGCTGTAGGCGTAGACCATCGAGAACGTGATCTCGTTGTGGTGGTGCTGCCGGTGGATCGGGTCGCGCTTGACGTACTCCAGGGTGTCGTGCATCCAGCCCATGTTCCACTTGAAGCCGAACCCCAGGCCGCCGTGGTCGACGGGGCGCGAGACCCCGGGCCAGGCCGTGGACTCCTCGGCGGCCATGATGATGCCGGGGTTGCGGCGGTAGGCGGTGGCGTTGAGCTCCTTGAGGAACTCCAGCGCGTCCAGGTTCTCCCGGCCGCCGAATTCGTTGGGCGCCCAGTCGCCGCCCTCGCGCGAGTAGTCCAGGTAGATCATCGAGGCGACCGCGTCCACCCGCAGGCCGTCGATGTGGAACTCCTCCAGCCAGTACAGCGCGTTGGCGACGAGGAAGTTGCGCACCTCGGTGCGCCCGTAGTCGAAGATCAGCGTGTCCCAGTCGGGGTGCTCGCCCCGGCGCGGGTCGGCGTGCTCGTAGGTGGGCGAGCCGTCGAAGCGCGCCAGCGCCCACTCGTCCTTGGGGAAGTGCGCCGGCACCCAGTCCACCAGGACGCCGATGCCGGCTCTGTGCAGCTCGTCGACGAGGGCGCGGAAGTCGTCGGGCGAGCCGAAGCGCGCCGTCGGCGCGTAGTAGGAGGTGACCTGGTAGCCCCACGAGCCGCCGAAGGGGTGCTCGGCCACGGGCAGCAGCTCCACGTGAGTGAAGCCCATCTCGCGGACGTGGGCCACCAGCTGGGTCGCCAGTTCCAGGTAGGACAGCCCCGGCCGCCACGAGCCCAGGTGCACCTCGTAGACGCTCATCGGCCGGCGGTCCCACTCGCGGGTCTTGCGCTCCGACAGCCAGGCGTCGTCGCGCCAGCGGTAGTGGGAGGTGTAGACGACCGACGCGGTCTCGGGCGGGCGCTGGGCCGCGAAGGCCATGGGGTCGGCCTTGTCGCGCCACACGCCGTCGCGGCCGAGGATGCGGAACTTGTACAGCGCCCCGTCGCCGATGCCGGGCACGAACAGCTCCCACACGCCGCTGGAGCCCAGCGACCGCATGGGGTGTGCGGTGCCGTCCCAGTGGTTGAAGTCGCCGACCACGCGCACGGCCTGGGCGCCGGGGGCCCACACGGCGAAGCCGACCCCGCCGACCTCGCCCATGGGTGTGCGGTAGGTGCGCACGTGCGCGCCCAGGGCCCGCCACAGTTCCTCGTGGCGGCCCTCCCGGATCAGGTGCAGGTCCAGCTCGCCCAGCGTGGGCAGATAGCGGTAGGGGTCGTCGCCGAAGGTCTCGACGGTTCCGCCGCGGCCGTCGTCGTAGGCCACGGCCAGCCGGTAGTCGCCCGGCTCGGCGCCGGGCAGCGTGGCGGCGAAGACGCCCTGGTGGAGGTGGGGCAGCTCGACGCGGCGGCCGTCCTCCAGCACCGCGTGCACCGTGCGCGCCAGGGGGCGCAGGGCGCGCAGGGCGGTTCCTCCGGCGACCGGGTGCGCGCCGAGCAGGCTGTGCGGGTCGTGGTGGCGGCCGGCGGTCAGCCGGTCGATCTCTGCGGTCAGTTCCGCTGCGGAGACGCTCATGGGTATCGCGGCCATCCTGGGGTCGTCGTGGTGGTCGGTCGGTTCACGCGGCCAGCGCCGCGATGGAGTCCAGCGGGATGCGCAGCCACGAGGGGCGGTTGTGCGCCTCGTAGAGCACCTCGTAGACGGCTTTGTCGTATTCGAAGGCGCGCAGCACGGTCTGGTGCTTCTCGGGGTCGACTCCGCCGCCGAAGGCGTAGCCCGCGCTGAAGGCGTCGCGGTTGCGCTGGGCCCAGGCGCGCGCGGTCGGCGCCAGCTCGGGCGCCGAGGAGGAGCCCACGAGCTGGTAGCGCGCGGCGTAGTCGAACGAGCGCAGCATTCCGGCGACGTCGCGCAGCGGGCTGGAGGGGCGGCGGCGCTCCTCGACCGGGGCGGCGGGCTCGCCCTCGAAGTCCAGCAGCACCCACCCCGCGTCGGTGCGCACCACCTGGCCCAGGTGGTAGTCGCCGTGCACCCGCTGTATCGGCAGCGGCTCGTCGACCCGGGCCAGGGCCTCGTAGGCACCGCGCAGCACGCCGCCGTAGGGCTGCAGCTCGGGCACCTCGGCGGTGGCCCGGCGCAGCCGGCCCAGCATCGACCCGGCGAGCTCGCGCAGCGCGCCGGGGGAGAGCACGTCCGTGGGCAGCTCGCGGGCGAGCGCGCGGTGCACGGCCGCGGTGGCCGCGCCCAGCCGCTCGGCCTCGCCGGCGAAGTCGCCGCCGGCGTCGGCGGGGGAGAGGCCGGGATTGGCGTAGAGGTCGCGGACGCTGGTCGCGGCCAGCACCCAGCCGTCGGTGGCGCTGCGCATGTACTCCTGCAGCATCGCCAGGGTGGTGGGAACCGAGCGCTCGCCGTCGCTCACGTCGGTCTCGATCCAGGCGTAGGGGCGCGCCACGTAGGGCGACTCGGCCAGGGCGGCGGTCAGCTCCAGGTCGGGGTTGAGGCCGGGCCACAGCCGGCGGAAGGACTTGAGCACGTAGTCCTCGCCGTAGACCAGGGAGGTGTTGGACTGCTCGCCCTTGAGCACCAGGCTGCGGTGCCCGGTGCTCACGGCGGCCTCGGGCAGGCGCCGGAACCGCACCGGGGGCCGGGGACCGCCTCCTTCGGCGGGCGGGTGGGCGCCGGCTCCGCAGCCGTCGGCGGCCGAGAGGCGGTCCAGCAGCAGCGAGGTCAGCTCGGGGTCGTGCGAGGCGTCGTAGACGGTGCGGGGCGCGCCGCCGAGGCGGCACACGCCGATGGCGGCGTGTGCCAGCTCCTCGCGCAGCGTCCCCGCCGGGCGCAGCCCGAGGAGCACCTGGTACCGGGATACGGAGCCCCGCTGGCCGATCTCGACGACCAGGACGCTCAGTCCCGGGTCGCCGCTGACCAGCGGATGCTCCGTTCGGACCGTGACGGTCTCGATCGGCTTCCCCTTTCCGGCGAACCACCGCTGTCGTGGGATCCAGTCGGACAGGAGCTCCTCAAGCTGGGTCATCTGTGATGAGTCCTCTTCCGCTTATCGACGCGGCCTGGGGTCGGGGGTGGCCGGGGCGTCGGCGGCGGCCCTCTCGGCCGCCGGCGCGCCCGATCGGCTCGCCGCGGCCGCCTGTCGCTGCCGCGCGGTCGCCGTCCCGGGCCGCGGAGTCGTTCGCGTTTGTCGGTTGCGGTCTTCGGTGGCGGGGCCGTCGGCCTCCTCGACGGGCGGCAGCTGGAACCAGTAGAAGCCGTGGCCCGGAAGTGTCAGCAGGTAGGGCAGTTCGCCGATAGCGGGGAAGCGCACCCCGCCCATGCACTCGATGGGCGTGACGTTCTCGAACCGGCGCAGGTCGAGCTCGACCGGCTGCGGGAACCGCGACAGGTTGTTGACGCACAGCATCCGGTCGTCGCCGTACTCGCGGACGAAGGCGAGGACGCTGGGGTTGCTGGCGAAGAGCTCGGTGAAGTCGCCGGTGCCGAAGACCGGGTGGCGCTTGCGGATCTGGATCATCTTGCGGGTCCAGTTCAGCAGCGAGCCCGGGTCGTCGCGCTGGGCCTCGACGTTGAGCGCCTGGTAGCCGTGGATCGGGTCCATGATCAGGGGCAGGTACAGGCGGGCCGGGTCGCAGCGGGAGAACCCGGCGTTGCGGTCGGAGGTCCACTGCATCGGTGTGCGCACCGCGTCGCGGTCGCCCAGCCAGATGTTGTCGCCCATGCCGATCTCGTCGCCGTAGTACAGCACCGGCGAGCCGGGCAGCGACATCAGCAGGGCGGTGAACAGCTCGATCTGGTTCTTGTCGTTGTCCAGCAGCGGTGCCAGGCGCCGGCGGATACCGACGTTGGCGCGCATCCGCGGGTCCTTGGCGTACTCGGCGTACATGTAGTCGCGCTCTTCGTCGGTGACCATCTCCAGCGTCAGTTCGTCGTGGTTGCGCAGGAAGATCGCCCACTGGCAGTTGCGCGGGATGCGCGGGGTCTGGGCGAGGATCTCCGAGATCGGGTAGCGCTGCTCGCGGCGCACCGCCATGAACATCCGCGGCATCAGCGGGAAGTGGAAGTTCATGTGGCACTCGTCGCCGCCGGCCTCGAAGTCGCCGAAGTAGTCGACGACATCGGCGGGCCACTGGTTGGCCTCGCTCAGCAGCACCCGGTCGGGGTAGATCCGGTCGACCTCGGAGCGGATGCGCTTGAGGAACTCGTGGGTCTCCTTGAGGTTCTCGCAGTTGGTGCCCTCGCGCTCGTAGAGGTAGGGCACCGCGTCCAGCCGGAAGCCGTCGATGCCCAGGTCCAGCCAGAAGCGCAGCACCTCCAGGATCGCCTCCTGCACCGCCGGGTTCTCGAAGTTGAGGTCGGGCTGGTGGGAGAAGAACCGGTGCCAGTAGTACTGCCCGCGCATCTCGTCGTAGGACCAGTTGGACTGCTCGGTGTCGACGAAGATGATCCGGGCGTCGCCGTAGCGCTCGGTGCTGTCGGACCAGACGTAGAAGTCGCCGTAGGGCCCCTCCGGGTCCTCGCGCGAGGCGGTGAACCACGGGTGCTGGTCGCTGGTGTGGTTCATCACCAGGTCCGCGATGACCCGGATGCCGCGGCGGTGCGCCTGGTCGACCAGATCGACGAAGTCGGCGATCTGCCCGAACTCCGGCAGGATCTTCATGTAGTCGGAGATGTCGTAGCCGCCGTCGCGCAGCGGCGACTCGTACAGGGGCAGCAGCCAGACGCAGTCGATGCCCAGCCATTCGAGGTAGTCGAGCTTCTCGATGAGGCCGCGCAGATCGCCGGTGCCGTCGCCGTTGGAGTCGTGGAATCCGCGGACGAGCACCTCGTAGAAGACCGCGTGCTTGTACCAGTAGGGATCGCGGGGCTTCTCGTGGGTGAAGGTATCGGGCACGGCCGCGAACGGCGTGTGACTGGTGCCTGGCAACGGCTCTTGTGTGGTCACGAGGCTACTCCACGAGTTGGCTTTCCAGCGCCTGCCGCTGCGGTGGACGGTGCGCGAAGAGCGGAGCGCCTGCAGTAGGCAGAGCCCTTTGGCGCGAACCTTTATTCAGCGGGGCCGACTGTGAATATGTGTGCGGACTGGAATCGCGGGTCAAGGCGGACATAGTTCGCCTGTCCCCACCTGTAGATATCACCGGATATTTGGTCGGCGACCGTTATCCGAGCGTCGGGGCCGAACCCCAGAGCGGGCAGGTCGAGCCGCACCGTAGCCTCATGCGCGTGGTGCGGGTCGAGGTTCACGACGGCGAGGACGACGTCGTCGCGTCCGTTCTCGCCGGCCCCGGCCAGCCGTTTGGAAAAGCAGATGAGCTCCGGCCGGTCGACATGGTGGAACCGCAGGTTGCGCAGTTCTTGCAATGCAGGATGTTCGCGCCTGAGTGAGTTTAGCGTGCGCAGCAGGGGTGCGATGGTTTTTCCAGCGGATTCCGCCGCCGCCCAGTCGCGGGGGCGGTGCTGGTATTTCTCCGAGTCGAGGTATTCCTCGCTCCCGGGCTTTATCGGGGTATTCTCGCAGAGCTCGTAGCCGGAGTAGACGCCCCACGCCGGTGATCCCAGAGCGGCGAGCACGGCCCGCACCTCGAAGGCCGGGCGGCCGCCGTGCTGCAGGTAGGCCGAGAGGATGTCGGGGGTGTTGGTGAAGAGGTTGGGGCGCATGTAGGCCGAGGACTCGGCGGAGAGCTCGGTGAGATAGTCCTCCAGCTCCTCCTTGGAATTGCGCCACGTGAAATAGGTGTAGGACTGGTGGAACCCGGCGCGCGCCAGCGCCGCCATCATCGCGGGGCGCGTGAAGGCCTCCGACAGGAAGACCACGTCGGGGTCCGAGGCCGCGATCTCGCCCAGCAGCCGCTCCCAGAAGACCAGGGGCTTGGTGTGCGGGTTGTCCACGCGGAAGATGCGCACCCCGCGCTCCATCCAGAACCGCACGATCCGCAGCACCTCGGCGTAGAGCCCCTCGGGGTCGCCGTCGAAGTTCAGCGGGTAGATGTCCTGGTACTTCTTGGGCGGGTTCTCGGCGTAGGCGATCGAGCCGTCGGCGCGGCGGGTGAACCACTCGGGGTGCTCGCGCACCCAGGGATGGTCGGGCGAGCACTGCAGCGCCAGGTCGAGCGCGACCTCCAGGCCGTGCTCGGCCGCCTCGGCGACGAACTCCTCGAAGTCGGCGAGCGTGCCGAGGTCGGGGTGGACGGCGTCGTGGCCGCCCTCCTCGGAGCCGATCGCCCAGACCGAGCCGGGATCGCCGCGGCCGGCCGTGAGCGCGTTGTTGCGCCCCTTGCGGAAAGAGCGGCCGACGGGGTGGATCGGCGGCAGGTAGACGACGTCGAAGCCCATGTCGGCGATGGCCGGCAGCCGCTTGGCCGCCGTGGCGAAGGTGCCCGACCGCCAGGCGCCGGCCCCGCCGTCCATGACTGCGCCCTCCGACCGGGGAAAGAACTCGTACCAGGAGCCGACCAGTGCGCGCCGGCGGTGCACGAGCAGGGGGCGGCGCCTGGTGCGGGTGACGAGGTCGCGCAGCGGCTCGGCGGCCAGCAGCTCGGCGGCCTCGGGGCCGGAGGCGGCGGCCAAGCGCTCCTCGGGAGCCAGGGAGCCGTCGCGCAGGACGGCGGCGACGCGGGCGGGTCCGGGGCGGCGCGGCACGCGCCGGGCGGCGCGGTCGAACAGGCGCGCGCCTTCTTCGAGCGTCAGCTCGACGTCCTGGCCGAGAGGGATCTTCACGGCGGCGTCGCGGCGCCACGTGGCCACGGGGTCGCTCCAGGCCTCGACGCTGAAGCTCCACCGGCCCTCGTGGCCGACGGTGACGTCGGCGCCGTAGCGGTCGGTGCCGGGCGCGAGCTCGCGCATCGGGGTCAGCGAGTGCCTGCGGCCGCGCGGGTCGTAGAGGGCGACGGCGGCGCCCAGGGCCCCGTGGCCCTCGCGGATCACCGTGGCCCGGACGGGAACGGTCTCGCCGGCGGCCGCCTTGGCGGTGCCGTAGTCCAGGACGGGCGAGACGTCGAGAATGGGAATGCGTCCAATCACAGGTACACCATCATTGTCGTCATACCCGAGGCTTGGTCGGGTTCGTCGGATTCTCCGGGTAAACCACCCCGCGTGAGCCGCGGACGCCACGTTTCGTTCCTGTGGCGGTGTGGCGCTCCTGAGCCGTGTTCGGGCAGCCCGACACCACCGAATGTCCAGTCGATCGGCATCGGTGATTTCGGTCCGGGCCTACTCCTCTGTCTATCGTCAGGCCGGAACGCGCGATGCGCCGACAACCCGAGGCGGTTAATTTTTGTGATTGTCGTCACACCGCTTTGGTGCTCTGCTGACCTGCAGGGATGATGGGGCCGGTGGGAGTTCGGCAAATCGGGCAAAGGTGCACGTGTGAGGCATGAGTCTCGGGCGCATCAGAGGTTTCGGCCCTACACATACCGGTTACGGAAGTTCGATTGGGCGTGGTGAGATCGAGTGTCCGTAATTTCCGGTTGTGTGACTTGAATCCCGCGTTATGTGAAACTTCCGGATAATGCGTGGTCCGGTTACAGCCTGGGAACACCGTGTTATCCATGATTTTTCATAAAGCGCCGGTGACGGGTCGCACGGAGCCCGCCGATTGAGTAGCCTCACGCTCCGTGAAGGCCATTCGCAGGTTCACCGTCCGCACCGCCCTCCCCGACGAGCTGGCCGCGCTGGAGCGGCTCGCCGCCAACCTGCGCTGGGCCTGGCACGCGCCCACACGCGAGGTCTTCGCGGCCGTCGACCCCGCCGTCTGGGAGCGCTGCGGCCACGATCCGTTCCGCATGCTCGGCGAGGTCCCCGCCGAGCGCTTCGGCGAGCTGGCCCGCGACGAGAGGTTCCTCGCGCGGCTGGGCGCGGCCGACTCCGACCTGGCCGCCTACCTCGGCGACGACCGCTGGTACCAGCACTACGCCCGCGAGCGCGACGCCCCCGCCGCGGTCGCCTACTTCTCCGCCGAGTACGGCCTCACCGCCGCGCTGCCCCAGTACTCCGGCGGGCTGGGCATCCTGGCCGGCGACCACCTCAAGAGCGCCAGCGACCTCGGCGCCCCGCTGATCGGGGTCGGGCTTCTCTACCAGCACGGCTACTTCAGCCAGGCGCTCTCGCCCGAGGGCTGGCAGCTGGAGGACTACCCCGAGGTCGACCCGCGCGGGCTGCCGCTGACCCAGCTGCGCGACGGCGGCGGCGCCCCCGCCTGCGTCGGGCTCGACCTGCCCGGCGGGCAGCGGCTGAACGCCCGCGTGTGGGTGGCCAGGGCCGGGCGCGTGCCGCTGCTGCTGCTCGACGCCGCCCACGAGGACAACCCCGCCGACCTGCGAGCGGTCACCGACCGCCTCTACGGGGGCGGCAAGGAGCACCGCCTGCGCCAGGAGCTGCTGCTGGGCGTCGGCGGCGTGCGCGCGGTGCGGGCCTACTGCCGGGCGACCGGCCACCCCGCGCCCGAGGTCTTCCACATGAACGAGGGCCACGCCGGGTTCCTCGGCGTGGAGCGCGCGCGTGAGCTGGTCGACGGCGGGCTGTCCTTCGACGAGGCGGTCGAGGCCGCGCGCGCCGGAACGGTCTTCACCACGCACACCCCCGTCTCCGCCGGTATCGACAGGTTCGACCGCGAGCTGGTCGGCCGCCACTTCGCCCCCGGCGACTCCGCAACACCGGGGCTGGCCGCCGGCGACGTCCTGCGCCTGGGCGCCGAGGACTACGCCGAGGGCGACCCCGACGTGTTCAACATGGCGGTCATGGGCATGCGCCTGGCCCAGCGGGTCAACGGGGTCAGCCGGCTGCACGGCGCCGTCAGCCGCGAGATGTTCCGGGGCCTGTGGCCCGGGTTCGACATTGCCGAGGTGCCCATCACCGCCGTCACCAACGGCGTGCACGCGCGCACCTGGGTGGCCGAGGAGGCCCAGGACCTCGCCCGCCGGATGGTGCCCGACGCGGGGGAGTTCACCAGCGCCGAGGGCTGGCGCAAGCTCGCCGGCGCCTCCGAGGCCGAGCTGTGGGAGATGCGCCGCACGCTGCGCGAACGGCTCGTCGTCGACGTCCGCGAGCGCCTGCGCGCGTCCTGGCGCCGGCGCGGCGCCTCCCAGGCCGAGCTGGGCTGGGTCGACGACGTGCTCGACCCCGAGGTGCTGACGATCGGCTTCGCCCGCCGGGTGCCCTCCTACAAGCGGCTCACCCTGATGCTGCGCGACCGCGAGCGGCTCGCCTCGATGCTGCTGGAGCCGGACCGGCCGCTGCAGATCGTCGTCGCGGGCAAGGCGCATCCGGCCGACGAGGGCGGCAAGCGGCTCATCCAGGAGATCGTGCGCTTCGCCGACGACCCCCGGGTGCGGCACCGGATCGTCTTCCTGCCCGACTACGACATGGCACTGGCACGGGCTCTGGTGCAGGGCTGCGATGTCTGGCTGAACAACCCGCTGCGCCCACTGGAGGCCTGCGGCACCTCGGGCATGAAGTCGGCCCTCAACGGCGGACTCAACCTGTCGGTGCGCGACGGCTGGTGGGAGGAGTGGTACGACGGCTCCAACGGCTGGGCCGTCCCCACCGCCGACGGCGTCGAGGACCCCGACCGGCGCGACGCCATCGAGGCCGCTGCGCTCTACGACCTGGTCGAGCAGCAGGTGGTGCCGCTGTTCTACGACTTCGACGACCGCGGCCTGCCCAAGCGGTGGCTGGAGATGGTCAAGCACACGCTGGTCTCGCTGGGCCCGAAGGTGCTGGCCACCCGCATGGTGCAGGAGTACGTGACCCGGCTCTACCAGGGCGCGGCCGACTCCTCGCGCGCGCTGGCCGCGGGCGGCATGCGCGGCGCGGGCGAGCTGGCCGCGTGGAAGCGGCGCGTGCGCGGCGCCTGGCCGGATGTGCGGGTGGAGCACGTCGAGATGACCGGCTGCGAAGGCCCGCCCCTGGTCGGCGGCGACCTGCGGGTGCGCGCGTGCGTCGAACTGGGCGGGCTGGCCCCCGAGGACGTGCGGGTCGAGGTGGCCGTGGGGCGGGTCAGCGACTCGGAGTCGCTGGTCGACCCGGTCCTGGCCGAGCTGTCGGCGGACGAGGGCGCCGCTGAGGCCGCCGGTTCGCGGACGGTGTGCTACCACGGCTCGGTGCCGCTGCGGCGCGCGGGGAGCTGCGGGTTCACCGTGCGGGTGCTGCCGCACCACTCCCTGCTCGCAGACAACGCCGAGATGGGGCTGGTCGCGACCCCCGAGCCGCCCGAGGCCGTCAAGGAGGGAATGGTCCTGCGGTGAGGCCGGCGCGCCTCAGCAAGTCGGATCGTAGCCATGTCGTTCTGTGAGCCAAGGAGTTGACTGCCTGTTTTGTCTTCCTAAGCCCGCTTGGCCTCCGACTTCGCCGCGCTCCGCCGGCAGCTCGCGGCCGCGCGGCGCGGGCACCACGATGTGGCGCCGGCGTCCGTCGGGGTCGCGCCGCCGCTCGGCGAGGCCGCTGCTCTCCAGGTCGTTGACGGTCCCCGCCATGGCGTCGGGGTCGATGCCCAGCCGCCGGCCGGCTCCCGCTGTGAGACGGCGGTTCCATCGCGGCGGCCGTGGCGAGCACGGTGACGTGGCGCGCGTTCGGCCCCAGCGGCTCGAAGGCCGCCACGATCATCGCGAGCACCGTTTCGCCGAGCTTGCTGAGCCGGTGGCCGGTGTCGCCCCGCAGAGCGCTCCGGGATACCCCGCCGACGTCGTCCGCGCTGTTCATGTCCGCATGCCGGTTCCGGCTGATCGCCGCACCGCGCTGGGCCGCGGCGCCGACCGCGCCCGGCGCCCGCTGCCCGACCCGTCCCAGTGCCGCGGCAGGCATGCCGCCGTCCGCCGTCCGCCCGGGTGCGGTGGCATCACCTCCTGCGACCTGCGCATTCGGCGCCCACCTTGACCTTCGGTGTGCGTAGGTCCCCATAATGGAGGCGAAACCGACAGGGGAGCGCTTGGGCGCTGAGAGTGCGGTCCGCGACCGCAGACCCTCACACACCTGATCTGGGTAATGCCAGCGCAGGGAGTCGTGAACCCGTCCGCCGGTTCGGCGCGGCCGCGCGCCCCGATGCGCGGGCGCCCGGTTTCCGGCCGGCGCTCTTGGCCGGGTCTCCCTCGCTTCGTCTGCGAAGGGACGTCCTGTGAGTGATCAGAAGCCGCCGACCGGCAACGCGAACCCGGAGCCGGCCGCCGGTGCCGGTGCCACGGTGAGGCAGCGCTACCGCACGGTCGACATCGTCGTCCCCGCTGTGCTGGGTGTGGCCGTCGGCGTGATCTTCTGGGCGTGGAACCTGCTGTGGCAGGTCTCCGCCCCGCTGTTCGCGTTCTTCCCGCCCGCCCAGGCGGTCGTCTACGGCATGTGGCTGGTGCCCGGAGTCCTGGGCGGGCTCATCGTCCGCAAGCCCGGCGCCGCAGTGCTGACCTCCACGGCTGCCGCGTTCGTGTCCATGGTGCTCGGCACGCCCTGGGGCGTCGAGGTCGCCCTGGCGGGCTTCGTCCAGGGCCTGCTGCCCGAGCTGATCTTCGCCGCCGGCCGCTACCGCCGCTGGGGCATGCCGATCGCGCTGCTCGCCGGCGCGGCCGCCGGAATCGCGCCCGCCGTGTGGGACAACGTCCGCTACTACCCCACCTGGCCGCTGTCCTTCCAACTCACCTACGGCGTTCTCGTCGTGATCAGCGCCGCCGTCATCGGCGGCGCCGGCTCCCGGCTGCTCACATCGGCCCTGGCCAGGGCCGGCGCGCTCTCCGCGTTCCCCTCGGCGCGCGGATGAGGGCCGACCGCGGCGGCGCCCGCGTCGAGCTGTCCGGCTGGGGGTGGCGCCACTCGGGCCGCAGCGGATGGTCGCTGCGCGGCGTCGACCTCGTCGTGGAGCCGGGGGAGCGGGTGCTGCTGCTCGGCGCCTCCGGTGCGGGCAAGAGCACGCTGCTGCACGCGATGGCCGGGCTGACCGGCGGCGCCGGCGCCATCTCCGGCGACGAGGAGGGGCGGCTGCTCGTCGACGGCGGCCGCGCCGACGCCGCGCGCGGCTCGGTCGCGCTCGTCAGCCAGGACCCCGAGACGCAGCTGGTCATGGCCCGCTCGGGCGACGACGTCGCGTTCGGCCCGGAGAACCTCGGTCTGGAGCGCGCGGACATCTGGGCGCGGGTCCGCGACGCGCTGGAGGAGGTCGGCTTCGGCTACGGTCCCGACCGGCCCACCGCGGCCCTGTCCGGCGGGGAGAAGCAGCGCCTGGTGCTGGCCGGGGCCCTGGCGATGCGGCCGCGCCTGCTGCTGCTCGACGAGCCAACGGCCAACCTCGACCGCGGCGGCGCCGCCCGGATCCGGCGCGTGCTCGCGCACCTGCTGCGCAGCAGCGAGGCGACCATGGTGCTCGTCGAGCACAGCGTGGCCGAGGTGGTCGGCGCCTCCGACGCAAACGGCGCCCAGGACGCGGTGGCCGCCCTCGTCGACCGGGTCGTCGCGGTCGAACCGGGCGGAGGCGTGATCGCCGACGGTGCCCCTTCCGCCGTCTTCGCCGACCAGGGCGCCGCGCTGGCCGAACAGGGCGTATGGGTGCCCGGACGCGAGCCGCGCCCCCGCGTGCGCCCGGTCGCACTGCCGGGACCGGCGGTGATCGAGGCGGTGGACTGCGCCGCGCGGGCCCCCGGCGGCGCCGGCTTGGCGGGCGAGCCGGGCGCCGAGGTCCTGCACGGCGTCGGCGCCGCGGCGCACGCGGGCACCGCGACCGCTCTGACCGGACCGAACGGAGCGGGCAAGTCCACCCTGCTGGGCCTGCTGGCCGGGCTCGACGCGCCCCGGGGCGGAACGGTCGCGCCCCGCGGGCGCCTGGCCGAGATCAGCACCCGTCCGCTGGCGAGGTGGCCGGCCCGGCGCCTCGCCCGCCACGTGGGGACGGTGTTCCAGCACGCTGAGGACCAGTTCGTCACCGGCCGCGTCCGCGACGAGCTCGCCTTCGCGCCCCGCCGTGCCGGGCTGGGGCCCCGCGATACGCAGCGGCGCGTGGACGAGCTGCTGGAGCGCCTGCGGCTGACCGGCCTGGCCGACGTGCACCCCTTCACCCTCTCCGGCGGGGAGAAGCGGCGGCTGTCGGTGGCGACGGCGCTGAGCTCGGGCGCCTCCCACGCGCCGGACGTGCTGCTGCTGGACGAGCCGACCTTCGGGCAGGACACCCGCACCTGGGCCGAGCTCGTGGAACTGCTGGCCGAGCTGCGCTCCGACGGTCGCGCGGTCGTCACCGCCACCCACGACTCGGTGCTCCTGGACCGCTTCGCCGACGTCGAGGTCCGGTTGAGCGGCGGGTACGCCCAGGCGCCCGTCGCCCGGACGGATGCCGGCGCCGCCGTCCTCGGCGGGCAGCGGAGCGCGGGCCCCGAACGGGCGGACGGTGGATCGGACGGCGGCCCGGGTAGCCGGCCGGGAGAGGCGGCGGCCGCCGGCGGACGCGCAGGAGCGGCGCCGGGCCGAGGCCGGGGAAAGCGGAGCGGAAGGGGGCGCGGATGAGCACCGCCGGTACCTCCCGGGGGTCCGACCCCGCGGGAGCGCCCGCCCGCCGGGGTCAGCGCGGCGCCGCGGGTCCCGGCGCGCCGCGCGGGCAGCGGCCCCGCGGAAGGCCGCCGGAGGGGGCCGCCGCGCCCGGACCGCCGGAGACCGACCGCGACGGCGGCGCTTCCGCCTCCCGCTCCCGCGCCCGCACGCGGCGGGCCTGGCTGCCGAGGGCCGATCCCGCGGGCAAGATGCTGGCGGCCGGGCTCGTCGCCGCAGGGCTGATCCCGGTCGTGGACCCGGTCACCTCCGGGATCGTGCTGGCCGGCGGCCTGGCGCTGCTGCCGTTCGCCGGGCTGAACCGGGCGCGGCTGCTCGCACTGGGCATCCCCCTCGCGCTGATGGGGGCCTCGATCGGGTTCGTCAACCTTGTCTTCGGCGAGGAGGGGCCGGTCGCGGCGCTCGGCGCGGCGGTGCGGCTGCTGGCGATCTCCCTGCCGAGCCTGCTCGCCGCGATCACCAGCGACCCCACCGACATGGCCGACTCGCTGGTCCAGCGGTTGCGGGTGCCCGAGCGCCCGGCGATCGCCGTGCTCGCCGCGCTGCGTCTGGTGCCGCTGCTGGTCGAGCAGTGGCGCACGCTGGGCCGTGCCCGCCGCGCCCGCGGCCTGGACGCCGGAGGCAACCCGGCGCGGGCGGCCGCGATCTTCGCGGGAAAGGCGTTCGCCCTGCTCGTGCGCTCGATCCGGACCGGAACCCTGCTCGCTATGGCGATGGACGCCCGCGGGTTCGCCGGCGGCCCGCGCAGCCACGCCCGGCTGAGCACCTGGCGCGGGCGGGACACGGCCCTGATCGCCGCGACCGCCGCCCTGCTCGGCGCCGCCCACGCCGTCTCGGCCGCCGCCGGGACCTGGACACCGCTGAGCTTCTGACACCGCCGCCACCGCACGCGCCGCGGGCGCGGCACCGCGCGTGCCGGCGGATGCGGGGGGCGGGTCCGGGCAGTGGTAGGTATTGAGGCGCGAGCGCCGGACGGTCGGGCGCCCACGCCGGGCTGCGCCCGGGGCGCCGGGCCGAGGCGGGTAGTCGACGGCAGAAGGGCCCTGGTGACGACGGTGGACGAGGCCATTGGCGAGTTCGTCCGGGTGGAGCGCGATGGAGGCCATCCGGCGGTCGCCGTGATCCGGCTGGACCGGCCGAAGATGAACGCGATCGACGCGCGGGTGCAGCGCGAGCTGGGCGCGGCCGCGGCGCGCGTCAGCGCCGACGACGACGTGCGGGCCGTGGTCGTCTACGGCGGCGAGCGGGTCTTCGCCGCCGGCGCGGACGTCAAGGAGATGTCCGAGATGGGCTTCGCCGAGATGGCGGACCACTCACGGGTGCTGCAGGACTCCCTGACCGCCGTCGCGCGCATCCCCAAGCCGGTCATCGCCGCGATCACCGGTTTCGCGCTCGGCGGCGGCTGCGAGCTGGCGCTGTGCGCCGACTTCCGCGTGGCCGCCGAGGACGCCCGGCTGGGCCAGCCCGAGATCCGGCTCGGCGTGATCCCCGGAGCGGGCGGCACGCAGCGCCTCCCCCGGCTGATCGGCCCGGCCCGCGCCAAGGACCTCATCTTCACCGGGCGCCACGTCGCCGCCGAGGAGGCCCTGTCCATCGGCCTGGTCGACGCGGTGGTGCCGGCGGCCGACGTCTACGGCCACGCCGTGGCCATGGCCGCCAGCTACGCTGGCGGCCCCGCGCTCGCGCTGCGCGCGGCCAAGCAGGCGGTCGACGGCGGACTGGAGACCGACCTCGCCACCGGGCTGGAGATCGAGCGCATGCACTTCGCCGGGTTGTTCGCCACCGAGGACCAGAAGGCCGGGATGCGCAGCTTCATCGAGGAGGGGCCCGGTAAGGCGCGCTTCTCGGGCCGCTGACCCGGCCGGTTCGCGCACACCCCCGCGCGAGCGCCGGCCGCGGCCTCGTCCGCCGGCCGGAGGAGGGCGGGCGCCGCGCGGGAGGAGAGGACACGGCAGGGCGCGCGAGGCGGCTGATGCGCGCCGCGCTGATGCGGAGGGAGACGGAGGGACCATGTGGGGACTGAAGACCGAACCGGCCCTGGAGCGCACCGACCTGACGGCGTCGGCGGTCGCCGCCCGGCTCGCAGGCTGGGCGCCGGCCGAGCGCGTGCTGGCGGCGCCGATCGACCCGGAGTTGGCCGACACCGCCGAGTGCGCCGCCGCCTACGACATCCCGCTGGAGGCCTCGGCCAACTGCGTGGTGATCGCCGCTAAGCGGGCGGGCCAGGTGCGGATGGCCGCGTGCATGGTGCTGGCCACCACGCGCGCGGACGTCAACGGCGCGGCCCGGCGCCACCTGGGCGCGCGCAAGGCCTCCTTCGCGCCGCAGGGCGAGGTGGTCGCCGCGACCGGCATGGAGTACGGCGGCATCACCCCCGTGGGGCTGCCGGAAGGGTGGCCGATTCTGGTCGACCAGGCCGTGCTGGAGGCCGGCCACGTGGTCGTGGGCAGCGGCCTGCGGTCCTCCAAGCTCGTGCTTCCCGGCGCCGACCTCGCCGAGCTCCCCGGCGCCGAGGCGATCTCGGGCCTGGGCGTGCGCACCGACTGAACGGGCCGCCCCCTCCCTTCGGGCCGGGCCCCGCGCCGGTCGCACCGCCGCGGCGGCCCGGCTCCGGCCGCCGCGTCCGCCGCAGCCCTTCCGGGGCACCCGCGCCGCGGCCGGAACCGCCGTGCCGGGCCCCGCCCGCCTCGCGGCGAGCGGAACCACACCCCTGAAACGTGCGTCATACTCATGGGGTCGCTTGGACGGCGGGCCCCGCGCGGGGCCGGTCGCCGCCGAGGTCTTCCCGCGACCCGGCGGCCCGGCTAGTTTTGCCTCAGGGAGCCGCCCGCGGACCGGTCCGTTCCGCCGCGGTGCAGAAGGACGTGGTCGCTGTGCAGCGTGAGCGGTGGCGGACAGGCCCGTCGGCCGCGGTTTGCGGCCTCCGGCCCGGCCATCTCCAGCGGATAGGCTAGATGTCGTGGTGTGCCAGGTTGAGGGGATGAATTCGTAATGGCAATGTCGGCAGGTTTCCCCGAGGGCGAGGAGCTGCCGGAACGCGTCGGCCCTTACCGGATCCGCCGCCGGATCGGCCAGGGCGGCATGGGCGTCGTCTACCAGGCCGTCGACCCCCGTGAGGACCAGCTCGTCGCGATCAAGGTGCTGCGCTCGGAGGTCGCCGGCGACCACATCGCCCGCGCCCGGCTCGCACGCGAGGTGGCCACCATGCGGCGGGTGCACAGCGCCAACGTCGCCGAGGTCATCGACGCCGACACCGACGCCGAGCTCCCCTGGGTCGTCACCGAGTACATCCCGGGCCCCACGCTCGACTCCACGGTCACCGACCACGGCCCGCTGCGCGGCCGGGCGCTGAGCCGCTTCGTGACGGGTCTGGCGCGGGCGATCGACGACATCCACGCCGCCGACGTCATCCACCGCGACCTCAAGCCCGGCAACGTCATCATCTCCAACGGCGAGCCGATCGTCATCGACTTCGGCATCGCCCACGCGGTCGACGGCGCCAAGCTCACCCAGACCGGCACGTTCGTCGGCACGCCCAGCTACCTCTCGCCGGAGGTCATCGAGGGCACCGACCTCGGACCGGCCACCGACATCCACGCCTGGGGCGCCACGGTCGCCTTCGCCTCCACCGGTACGGCGCCCTACGGCTCCGGCTCCTTCGAGGTCATCTTCTTCCGCATCCTCAACGGCGAGATCACCCTCGACGGGATGCCCCCCCAGCTGCAGCCGCTGGTGCAGGCGGCGGTCTCGCGCGACATGTCCGCGCGCCCCACGGCCGCCGGCCTGGTCGCCCAGGCCGGTCGGCTCAACCTGGACCTCCCGCTCAGCGAGGACGTCGCCAGCTACGTGAGCAGCGGGATGACGGGCAATCACACGGTGCAGGCCTCCACCCGCGAACCCTCCGCGGACCGCGGCGGCGGGGCCGACGGCGGCGGCCGGGGCGCCCCGGCCCCGGGGGCCGCGAGCGCCGGCGGCGGCG
>NZ_BAABIK010000037.1:0-40244 GCF_039542725.1 Streptomonospora halophila
GGCGCTCGGCGACCGCGCCGCCCTGCTCGCGCCCGCGCGCCGGGGGAGGGCCCGGGCCCGCGCCGGCGGCAACGGGCGCCCGGTGCACGGGCACGCACTGTGATGCCGCCCACGTTTCTTACTCTGCGTAGCCGAATCGTATTGCCGCGCACCTGCGGCGGGTAGTGCTAGTTTCGACTGCACCGCGGTCACCGAAACGGCAGCCGTATCCGACATCGCTCGCACCGCGGTCGCGACCGGCCCCGCACCTCCGAGGGCGGCCGGTGGCCGACCGCCGTCCCGCCGATCGCCGGCTCGCGGCCCGTCCCTCCCGGGGGCCGCACCAGCAGCAGAAGCCGTCAGCCCAGCGCCGAAACGCCGACCGCCTCCGCAGGCTCCCCCGCCGTCGGCGCGCAATCCGAGGAAGGCACCGGACACGCCGTGCGTGAGTATGCGCTCACCTTCGTCATCGCCTTGGCGGTCACCTATCTGCTGACCCCGTTCGTGCGGCGTGCGGCGATCACGTTCGGCGCGGTGCCCCCGGTGCGCGACCGCGACGTGCACTCCGAGCCGATCCCGCGCATGGGCGGCATCGCCATCTACGGCGGCTTCGCGGCGGCGCTGCTGATCTCCTACCGGTTGCCCCACCTGCAGGACGTCTTCGTCTACAACACCTGGCGCGGACTGCTGCTGGCCGGCGGCCTGATTGTCGTCATCGGAATCATCGACGACCGGTGGGGGATGGGTCCCGTGCCCAAGCTCGCCGGCCAGACCGCGGCGGCGGGGATCATGGTGTGGTCGGGCGTGCAGATGCTCTGGCTGCCGGTTCCGGGCACGCAGCTGTCGCTCGGGCCGTGGCTGGGCTCGCTCGTCTCGGTCGTACTGATCGTGGTCACCATCAACGCCGTGAACTTCGCCGACGGGCTCGACGGCCTGGCCGCCGGGATCGTGGCGATCTCGGCGTTCGCGTTCTTCGCCTACTACTACGTCGCGGCGGTCGACCAGGGATTCGAACGGCAGTCCTACCCGGCCATGATTGCGATCATCCTGGCCGGCGTCTGTATCGGCTTCCTGCTGCACAACTTCAACCCGGCCCGGGTGTTCATGGGCGATACCGGCGCCATGCTGCTCGGACTGCTGCTGACTTCGATCACCATCACGGTGACCGGCCAGTTCTACCCCGACGGCCGCACGAGCGTGCACGGCATCGCGCTGTTCCTACCGGTGTTCCTCCCCCTGCTGGTCATCGCGCTGCCCCTGGCCGACCTGGTGCTCGCGGTCGTGCGGCGCACGCTGGCCGGGAAGTCGCCGTTCGCCCCCGACAAGAAGCACCTGCACCACCGGCTGCTGGAGCTGGGCCACTCCCACGCCCGCGCGGTGCTGCTGATGTACCTGTGGGCCGCGATCATCGCGTTCGCGTCGGTGTCGCTGTCGGTCTTCGACACCCCGTTCGTCGTGCTGACCGTCACGCTGCTGGTGGCGGCGTGCGCAGTGGGCCTTATCACCCTGCCGCGGCTGCGCCGCCGGAACCGGTCGCGCGACGCCCGCGCCCGGGCCGCGGCCGCCGGCTCCGCGTCGACGACGTCGGCTTCGGCGGAGTAGGGGGAACGAGATGCTGATCACGCCCCGCCGCCCGGCCGGTCGCTTCCCCGCTCCATCGGACCGCGGTCCCCGCCGGCACGGAACCGCGCCGGCCCCGCACCGGTCCCATCCCGCAGTGAACCCGTCCGGAACCGGAGGTCGAACCCAGCCGAACGCCACATGACCCGCGTTCACCCAACAGCGGCGACAAACTCGACAACCTGCATAGACGGCCGGTGATCTCGACTCCGCGCGAGCGGCGGGGGTGACCGCAGGGGTGACCCGTGCTCGGATGCCCGGATCCTTGTGATAGCTTTCACGAGCAAGCACCCCCACGTCCACTACCGGAGCCGAGCCTATGAAGGGACACGACGCCCGGATCCTCCGCGGCGCCGCGATTCCAACCGCTGTCGCAGGTGCGCTGGCAACGGCCGTCGCGGGCACGGTATCGGGTGCGCAGGGGCTCCTCGGCGCGGTGTCGGGGACGGTCTTGGCGCTGGCCTTCTTCGGGCTGAGCTTCCTGGTGGTCACGTGGGCGGGGGACAAGAACCCGAAATACTTGTATCCAGCCGCCATGGGCACGTATCTCGCCAAGATCGTGCTGCTCGGCGTGCTGCTCGTGGCTTTCGGCGACGCCGCCGTGTTCAACCACCTCTCCTTCGCCATCACGGCCTCGGCGTGCACCGTGGTCTGGATGGGCGCTCACCTGTGGGCGCTGAACACCGCGAAGATCCTGTACGTGGAGCCCGCGGAGGAGGGAACGTGACGCCCGCCGGCCTCGGGGCCCGCGTGCCCGCGTCCGCCGCCGCGCGAAGGCGCGGGGGCGAGTGCTGCCGGGCCGCGGGGCATCGCCCCGCGTCGATCATGGGCTTTCCGCACGGTATGTTCGTCTCGGTTGGCATCGGCTGGGCCGCCATCCAGGCGCTGTCCTTATCCAGCGGCGAGCCGCACGGATCAGTGGGAACGGCATAGGCGCGGCCGTCTTCGAGCTGCCATCCTGACCAACCACTCCGGTGCTCCGCCGCACGCACTGACGGCGCGGCACCCCCAACCACGAACGAGGTTTGAGTTGTGTCACGACGAAAGGATTCGCCGTGAGTGCTGAAGCGCGCCTCCTCGCGTCCGGGGAGGAGAGCTGCCATCTCTTCGGAGACAACGGCTGCGGATTCGACTCAGTCGTGCCCGGCGCGGAGGTCTTCTTTCCGGCGCCGTGGCTGAGCTTCGGGATTCCGGGCACCTCCGGCATCACCAAGTACACGGTGCTGCTGGTGTTGTGCGTGCTCCTGGTACTGGCCTTCAGCTACTTCATGCTGCGCAGGCCCTCGGTCGTGCCGGGGCGCGTCCAGGCGGCGGGCGAGCTGGTCATCGAGTTCATCCGCACCAACGTGGTGCACCAGCAGATCGGCGGCAAGCGCGGCGAGAAGTACATGCCGCTGATGATGACGCTGTTCCTGTTCATCTTCGCGATGAACGTGATGGCCATCATCCCCTTCCTGCAACTTCCAGTGACCAGCCATCTGGCCTATCCGATCGTGCTGGCCGTGTACATCTACGTGCTGTGGAACTACATCGGCCTCCGCGAGCACGGGTTCCGCGGCCACGTCATCGGCAAGCTCGTGCCGCCGACGGTCCCCAAGTGGGTCCTGCCGATCTTCGTCCCCCTCGAATTCGCCTCGACCTTCCTGATCCGGCCGTTCACCCACGCGGTCCGGCTCTTCGCCACCATGCTGGCCGGCCACCTGCTGCTCGCGGTGTTCGCGGCGGCCGGGTGGTACATGCTCAACCTCGACGCGGGCGGCGCCCTCACCATCGTCTCGATCGGCTACTCGCTGCTCGCGCTCGTGGCCTTCCTGGTCTTCACCGCCCTGGAACTGTTCATCATGGCGCTGCAGGCCTATGTGTTCGTGACGCTCGCCTCCAACTACATCGGCGAGTCCATCGAGGGAGCACACTGACCTCTCCGCATCTTGACCCCAGCCCGATAACCAACGTCAGTCCGGCGGCGAGAACGCCCGCCGGCGGGTTCTGAGTAAAGGAAAGCAGTAATGGACATCACGGGTAACCTCAACGTCATCGGCTACGGCCTCGCCGCCATCGGCCCCGGCATCGGCGTGGGGCTCGTCTTCGGTCTGGGTGTCCAGGCCATCGCCCGCCAGCCCGAGGCCCGCGGCCTCCTCCAGGGCCAGATGATCATCGGATTCGCCCTGTCCGAGGCGCTGGCCCTCATCGGCCTGGTGCTCGCCTTCGCCCTGTAATGGCCGGCTGGTCGTCAACGGAAACAGCGAAGGGAAGCCAGCCATGATGTTCTTGGCAGCCGATGAACCGAACGTCCTGCGCGTCCACTGGGACGAGGTCGCTTTCGGGTCCATCGCCTTCATCCTGCTCCTCGTCGTCATCACCAGGATGTGGCCGCGCTTCACCGCGATGCTGGACGAGCGCAAGAACCAGATCGAGGGCGGTATCGAGCGCGCTCAGAAGGCCGAGGCCGAGGCGGAGGAGATCCGCCAGCAGTACCGCGAGAAGCTCGACGAGGCGCACCGCGAGTACGCCCGCGAGCTGGAGAAGGCCAAGGAGCAGCGGGCCTCCATCATCGCTGAGGCGCGTGAGGAGGCCCAGGCCGAGGCGCAGCGGATTCTCGACGCCGCACACGCCCAGATCGAGGCCGACCGCCAGCACACGTTCGCGCAGCTGCGCGGCGAGATCGGGTCGCTTTCGACCGACCTCGCCGAGCGGATCGTCGGCGAGTCGCTCGGCGACAGCGACGCCCAGAACCGGGTCATCGACCGGTTCCTGGAGGAGCTGGAGCGGAGCGAGAACACCTCCCAGGCCGAGGTGCGCTGATGCGGGGCATCAGCCGCGCCTCCCTGCAGGAGGTCACCGAACGGCTCGGCACCGTGCTGGAGTCGGCCGACACCGCGGCGCTGGGCAGCGAGCTCTTCGACGTGGTGGCGCTGCTGGAGCGTGAGCACACGCTGCGGCGGTGGCTGGCCGACCCGGCCAACGCGGCGGAGTCGAAGTCCGGGCTGATCGGCGAGCTGCTGGAGTCCCAGGCGTCGCCGTCGACCGTGATGGTCGTCGGCGACGTCGTCCAGGCCCGCTGGTCACGCCAGCGCGACCTGATCGACGCCGTCGAGCGGGCGGCCGTCTTCGCGACGATCGCCCGGGCCGAGAGCGAGCAGCGGCTCGGCGAGCTGGAGGACGAGCTCTTCCGGTTCAGCCGCGTCGTCGCCGGCGACACCGAACTGCGTGCCGCCCTCACCGACGAGTCCGTCTCCGAGGAGCGCAAGGGCGGCATTGTCGAGGCGCTGCTGGCGGGCAAGGCGGACCCGGCGACGACCGCCCTGGTCACCCAGGTTGTGACGCATCCGCGGGGCCGTACCCTGGAAGACGGTCTGGAGTACTACGGGCAGCTCGTCGCCGAGCGCGCCCAGCGCTACGTGGCGCTGGTGCGCACGGCGGTCGCCCTGAGCGAGGACCGCCAGGAGCGGCTGCGCGCCACCCTGGCCCGGATCTACGGGCGCCCGATCCACCTGAACATCGACGTCGACCCCTCGATCGTGGGCGGCCTGTCCATCCGGGTGGGCGACGAAGTCATCGACGGCACGATCACCGGGCGGCTCGGCGAGGTCCGGCGACGCCTGGCCGGCTGAGGCGACGATCCACCCCCAAGCAGAACGCACCGGCGCCGGGGAACGCGGCGCCATACGAGAGCAAGGACATACGTGAGATGGCGGAGCTGACGATCCGGCCGGATGAGATCCGGAACGCGCTGCAGCGCTTCGTCCAGTCGTACGAGCCCGACGCCGCCGCGCGCGAGGAGATCGGCACCGTCACCTACTCCGGTGACGGCATCGCGCGCGTCGGCGGCCTTCCCTCGGCGATGGCGAACGAGCTGCTGCAATTCGAAGACGGCACGCTGGGCCTGGCCCAGAACCTGGAGATCGGCGAGATCGGCGCGGTCGTCCTCGGCGACTTCGCCCATATCGAGGAGGGCCAGGCGGTGCGCCGCACCGGCCAGGTGCTCTCGGTGCCGGTAGGCGACAACTTCCTCGGCCGGGTCGTCGACCCGCTGGGCACCCCCATCGACGGCCAGGGCGAGATCGAGACGACCGAGCGCCGCGACCTGGAGGTGCAGGCCCCCTCGGTCATGGAGCGCCAGCCGGTGGGCGAGCCGATGCAGACCGGCATCAAGGCCATCGACTCGATGACCCCGGTCGGCCGCGGCCAGCGCCAGCTGATCATCGGTGACCGCCAGACGGGCAAGACCGCCATCGGCATCGACACGATCATCAACCAGAAGAGCAACTGGGACTCCGGCGACCCCACGAAGCAGGTCCGCTGCATCTACGTGGCCATCGGTCAGAAGGGCTCGACCATCGCCGGCGTGCGCGGCGCGCTGGAGGAGGCCGGCGCGATGGAGTACACCACCATCGTCGCCGCCCCGGCGTCCGACCCCGCGGGCTTCAAGTACCTGGCGCCCTACACCGGCTCGGCCATCGGCCAGCACTGGATGTACGACGGCAAGCACGTGCTGATCGTCTTCGACGACCTCACCAAGCAGGCCGAGGCCTACCGAGCGGTGTCGCTGCTGCTGCGGCGCCCGCCGGGCCGCGAGGCCTACCCCGGCGACGTCTTCTACCTGCACTCCCGCCTGCTGGAGCGCTGCGCCAAGCTCTCCGACGAGATGGGCGCGGGGTCGATGACCGGTCTGCCGATCATCGAGACCAAGGCCAACGACGTCTCGGCCTACATCCCGACCAACGTCATCTCCATCACCGACGGCCAGGTCTTTCTGGAGACCGACCTGTTCAACCAGGGCCAGCGCCCGGCCATCAACGTCGGTGTCTCGGTCTCGCGTGTCGGCGGTTCGGCCCAGACCAAGGCGATGAAGAACGTCACGGGTTCGCTGCGCCTGGGCCTGGCCCAGTTCCGCGAACTGCAGGCGTTCGCCGCGTTCGGCTCGGACCTGGACGCGGTCTCCAAGGCGCAGCTGGAGCGCGGCGAGCGGCTGATGGAACTGCTCAAGCAGGGCCAGTACCAGCCCCTGGCGATGGAGAAGGAGGTCGTCTCCATCTGGGCGGGCACCACCGGCCAGATCGACGACGTCCCCGTCGAGGACGTCCGCCGCTTCGAGGAGGACTTCCTGGACTACCTCGCCCGCGAGCACTCCAAGGTCCTCGACAACATCCGCGAGAGCGGCAAGTTCGAGGACGAGACCGAGGCCACCCTCAAGGAGGCCGTCTCCGAGTTCAAGCTGACCTTCCAGACCTCGGCCGGCACGGTGCTGGGCACCGAGGAGGAGGCCGAGGCGCTGGAGGAGAGCCAGGTCGGCCAGGACACCATCAAGGTCGCCAAGAGCAGCGGGAAGTAGCCCATGGGTGCACAGCTTCGCGTCTACCGCCGGAGGATCCGCTCGACGAAGTCGATGGCGAAGATCACCCGCGCGATGGAGCTCATCGCCACGACCCGCATCACCCGGGCACAGCGGGTGATGCAGGCGGCGCAGCCCTACGCGCGGGAGATCACCCGGGCGGTCTCCGCCTTGGCCCAGCAGGTCAAGGACCACCCGCTGCTGATGGAGTCGGAGAACCCGACGCGGGCCGCCGTACTGGTCATCACCAGCGACAAGGGCCTCGCCGGCGCGTTCACCGCGAACTCGATCAAGGAGTCCGAGCGCCTGAGCGCCCTGCTGGACAGCCAGGGCAAGGAGGTCCTGCAGTACGTGGTGGGGCGCAAGGGCATCGCCTACCACCAGTTCCGCCGCCGCGCCATGGAGCAGACGTGGGAGGGCATCACCGAGCGGCCGACCTACCTGGACGCCCGGGAGATCGCCGACGCCCTGATGGACCGCTTCACCAAGGACAGCGGGACCGAGGACGGGGTGGACGAGATCCACATCGTCTCGACCGAGTTCGTCTCCATGCTGACCCAGCACGCGGCCTCGCACCGGGCGCTGCCGCTGGAGGTGGAGGAGGTCGAGCCGAAGGTCCTCGAAGCCGAGCAGGGCGGCCCCATGCCGCTCTACGACTTCGAGCCCTCCGCCAAGGAGGCGCTGGACCAGTTGCTGCCCCAGTACGTGGCGAACCGGATCTATTTCGCGCTCCTGGAGTCGGCCGCCTCGCAGCAGGCCTCGCGCCGCAACGCGATGAAGGCTGCCACCGACAACGCCGAGGAGCTTGTCCAGAACCTGACCCGCCAGGCCAACCAAGCCCGCCAGGCGGAGATCACCAACGAGATCAGCGAGATCGTCGGCGGCGCCGACGCGCTCGCTGGTGCCAGCGCGGGAAGTGAGTAGGAAATTGACTGCGACTGTTGAAGGGACGGCCGCGCCTGGCACGGCCACCGGGCGAATCGCCCGGGTCACCGGCCCGGTCGTCGACGTGGAGTTCCCGGTCGGCGCCCTGCCCTCTCTGAACAACGCCCTCAAGACCGAGGTCACCCTCGGCGGCGAGACCAGGACGCTGACCCTTGAGGTCGCCCAGCACCTGGGCGACAACCTGGTGCGCACCATCAGCCTCAACCCGCAGGACGGCCTGGTCCGGGGCGGCGAGGTCCGCGACACCGGCGAGCCCATCAGCGTGCCGGTCGGCGACGGCGTCAAGGGGCACGTATTCAACGCCCTCGGCGAGTCGATGGACGTACCCAGCTCGGAGCTGCAGGTCACCGAGCGCTGGCCGATTCACCGCAAGGCCCCGCCCTTCGACCAGTTGGAGTCGAAGACGGAGATGATGGTGACCGGCATCAAGGTCATCGACCTGCTCACGCCCTACGTCCGCGGCGGAAAGATCGGCCTGTTCGGCGGCGCCGGTGTGGGCAAGACGGTGCTCATCCAGGAGATGATCACCCGTATCGCCCGCAACTTCGGCGGTGTGTCGGTGTTCGCCGGTGTCGGCGAGCGCACCCGTGAGGGCACCGACCTGTTCCTGGAGATGGACGAGATGGGGGTCCTCCCGGACACCGCGCTCGTCTTCGGCCAGATGGACGAGCCCCCCGGCACCCGTCTGCGGGTGGCGCTGTCCGGCCTGACCATGGCGGAGTACTTCCGCGATGTGCAGAACCAGGACGTGCTGCTGTTCATCGACAACATCTTCCGGTTCACCCAGGCCGGCCAGGAGGTCTCCACCCTGCTGGGCCGGATGCCCTCGGCCGTGGGCTACCAGCCCAACCTGGCCGACGAGATGGGCGTGCTCCAGGAGCGGATCACCTCGACCCGCGGCAACTCGATCACCTCCATGCAGGCGATCTACGTTCCCGCGGACGACTACACCGACCCCGCTCCGGCGACCACGTTCGCCCACCTGGACGCCACCACCGAGCTCTCGCGGCCGATTTCGCAGAAGGGCATCTACCCGGCGGTGGACCCGCTCGCGTCGACCTCGCGCATCCTCGACCCGCAGTACGTGGGCCAGGAGCACTACGACGTCGCCCAGCGGGTCATCGGGATCCTGCAGCGCAACAACGACCTGCAGGACCAGATCGCGATTCTGGGCATCGACGAGCTGTCCGAGGAGGACAAGATCATCGTCGAGCGTGCGCGCCGCCTGGAGCGGTTCCTGTCGCAGAACATGTTCGTCGCGGAGAAGTTCACCGGCAATGCGGGCGTGTTCGTGCCGCTGGAGGAGACCATCGCCTCGTTCAAGGCGGTCTGCGACGGCGAGTACGACCACCTGCCCGAGCAGGCGTTCCTCGACGTCGGCAACATCGAGATGGCCGTCGAGAAGGCCAAGACGCTGCAGGGCTAGACGTTCAACGGGGCGCGGACGGCACCCGCGGTCGGCCGCGCCCCGTGAAACCGCCCACTAGCAGAGGAGTTTGTGGCAGTGTCGAAGAAGCTTTTCGTCGAGATCGTCTCGCCGGAGCGGGAGCTGTGGGCCGGCGAGGGTGACATGGTCATCGCCAAGAGCGTCGAGGGCGAGATCGGTGTGCAGCCGGGCCACACGCCGGTGCTGGCGCTGCTGGCGCCCGGCGCCGTCGTCCGGGTGCTGGGCGCCCGGGAGACCGGCGAGGTCCGCGCCGCGGTCCACGGCGGCTTCATGGTCGTGACCATGGGCGACCGCGTGTCGATCCTGGCCGAGCTCGCGGAGCTGGCCGAGGACGTCGACGTCGAGCGGGCCAAGGCGGCGCTGCGCGGCGCCGAGTCCGAAGGCGAGACCGAGGACGAGGACGCCCAGGGGCGTGCCGCGCGGGCGCGTAGCCGCCTGCAGGCCGCCGGCATCAGCGAATGAGCGGCGCCGGCGGGCGCTGAACGGGGGAGATGCGCCGGTGCAGGAGCTGATATTCGGCCAGCCGTGGTTCAAGGCGGCGGAATGGCTGTTCATCGCGCTCCTCATCGTGACCGTGGCCGCCCTGCTCGCCGTCACCGCGCGGCGCTATGCCCTGGAGCGCGGAGGCGGCGCCGTCGAGTGCTATCTGCGCCCGGGGGCCGGGGCACCGGACCTCCCCTGGCGTATGGGGCTCGCCCGGTACGGCAGCGAGGAACTGCGCTGGTACCGGGTCTTCTCGTTGTGGCCGCGGCCGGCAGCCGAGCTGTCGCGCCGCGGCCTCGTCGTTCTGCACCGCCGCCCGCCCACGCCCGGCGACCTGCGCGAGCTCACTCAGGACCTGGTGGTGATCGAGGTCGGCTGGGCCGCCGCCGACGGCTCCGACCCCGCGGAGGCGGTCTACGAGCTGGCGATGACCGACGGCGCGCTGACGGGGTTCCTCTCCTGGCTGGAGTCCATGCCGCCCGGAACGCACTGGCAGTCGTGAACCTCCGCCGCGAAGGCGCCTTCGCGACCCACCGCCGGGCCACCGTCGCCGAACGCGGCTGCCCGTCTAGGCTGGGCGCATGATCGTTGCATTCTCAGTGAGTCCGATGGGTTCCGGCGACGACTCCGTCGCCCCGGCCGTGGCCCGCGCGGTGCGCGTCGTGCGCGAGAGCGGGCTGCCCAACCGCACCGACGCGATGTTCACCAGCGTCGAAGGGGAGTGGGACGAGGTGATGGACGTCGTCAAGCGCGCCGTCACCGCCGCCGGCGAGGGCGCGCCGCGGGTCAGCCTCACGCTCAAGGCCGACATCCGCGAAGGCGTCAGCGAGGGCCTCACCAGCAAGATTGAGGCCGTCGAGCGCGAGCTCGGCGCCTCCTGAGTCCGCGCCAGGGTCGCGGCCGGAAAGCGGAGGCGGGTCAGAGCCCCGCCACGGTCGCGACGAGCATCAGGCCCGCTATCACCGCTATCAGGACTCCCGTGACCGCGAACCCGATCCGCCAGGGATGGCGTTCGACGAAGGACACCAGGCGCAGGTCGGGGTACATCGTGGCGAGCTCGGCGGCGGTGACCGTGCGGTCGGGGCCGCCGCACGGCACGCCCAGCGACTCCACCAGCCGGTCGACGTCCTCCCGTGCGTAGTAGGTGCCGGCGATCCTGATCAGCAGCTCGCCCTGTTCGTCGAGTACGAACAGGGTGTCGCCGGGCGGCGCCCGGTGGGCGTCGATGTCGGCGCGTACCACCTCTGCGGCGCGTGCGCGCGCCCGGCGCTGCTGGAAGAGCAGTCCGCGTACAACGATCTGGTCCGGGGTCAGGGCGATTTTGGCGCGGAGGAAGTGGCCGATGCTGAGGGCGAGAAGCACGCCGAACACGACGGCTATGGCCAGCCCGGCCCCGGCGCCGGCCCCATATGCCGCGGCCGCGCTCAGGGCTGTCCCGAGCACCGCCACGACGGCCACGATCACCAGCCCCGCACGGGTGTTCGGCCGCAGTGCGAGCTCATCCCGCGCATAGTGCATGTGCACGCCACTCCTGTTCGTTCGCCTTCGGGAGACCTGCCGGGGACCAGCCGTCGGACCATGGGGATATTCAGCGGTCGCCGCCCGGCTTCCACAGCACCTCCGAGCCGTCGTTGCCGAGCACCCGGCACAGCACGAACAGCAGGTCCGAGAGCCGGTTGAGATAGCGCGCCGTCAGCGGGTTCACGCTGTCGCCGTGCTGCTCGCGCGCCGCCCACGCGTTGCGCTCGGCGCGCCGCACCACGACCCGGGCCTGGTGCATCAGCGCCACCGGCGCCGAGCCGCCCGGCAGCAGGAAGCTGCGCAGCGTGGGCAGGTCGGCGTTGTAGCGGTCGCACTCGGCTTCCAGGCGCTCGATGTAGGCCTCCTCCACGCGCAGCGGAGGGAACTCCGGCTCCCGGCCGGGTGGAGCGACGGGGCAGGACAGATCGGCGCCGAGGTCGAACAGCTCGTTCTGGACGCGGACGAGCATCGTGCGGACGCCGTCGGGTACGCCGTCGCCGCCGAGTGCGAGCGCGGCCCCGATGGCGGCGTTGGCCTCCTCGACGTCGGCGTAGGCGACCAGGCGCGTGTCCGTCTTCGCGGTGCGGCTCATGTCGCCCAGGGCGGTGGTGCCGTCGTCGCCCACGCGCGTGTAGATCGTGGAGAGCACGACAGGTGTCTCGGAATCCCGTTTGGTCATGGGGCCACTCTAGGCCGCATGCACCGCGCCGTCTGGCGGGCGGTGCGGGACGGCGGGCGGTGCGGGATGGCGGGAGGCGCGGAGCGAACCGGCCGGGGGCGGCGGAGGCAGGTGCCGGCGACCGTTCTGCTTCGGGGGGCTGCGCTCGGCACCGCCATCCTGATACTTTGCGAATCGAGGGAGACACCCAGAGTAGTTTCCCGTGGCCGGCTGCGCGGGCCGGATCGGGTGCGGCGCGGGGGCCATCCGATGGGACCGGTGCGGGCGCCGCCCGCAGGCCGGGCGACGACCGGGGTTGAGGGGGCCGGGTCGGCGCGAATGAGGGGACCGGCGAGCGGGCGGCGCGAGGCGCAGCGGCCGGGTCCGCGGAGCGGCCATGGAAAACGCCCGTGGGCGAGGAGCCGGCTCCTCGCCCACGGGCGCCTCTATGAGTGCGGCAGGACGGTTACCGCAGCCAGAGGTCTCCGACCCGGTCGGCGCGGAACTCCTGGGCGGACCGGGTCCGCGGAGCCACTCCGTTGACCGGGAGGGTGCTCTCGGCGTAGGTCTCCACGGCGTGGGCCACGCCATCGGAGAGCTGGTCCAACGACGTCCAGTTGATGTTGTCGATGTCGTCCTGGGCGGTGTGGTAATTGGGGTCGAAGTCCTGGCCGGCGGTGCCGCCGTAGTACTCGACCTGCTGCTCGGTCTTGGTGGCGTCGCCGCCGCTGAACAGGCCGCCCGAGGCGATGCCGGCCTCCATGAAGGCGCTGTAGTCGGACCGGCCGCTGAAGGCGGTCGGCTCGGTCACCAGGCCGCGCTGCTCGTAGTAGTCCTCGAACATCTTCTGGATGGCCCCCGACCCCGAAGGCGGCGGCAGCGAGCCCTTCAGTTCGCCGCGGCCGTCGTAGATGAAGCGGCCGAAGTTGGGCGAGCCGAGCATGTCGAAGTTCAGGTAGAGCGCGATGCGCTCGCGCCGGCGCTCGTTGAGGCCTTCGACGTACTTGGTGGAGCCGATCAGCCCCTGCTCCTCGGTGCCCCAGAAGGCGAACCGGACTTTGTTGTTCTGCCCCTCCAGCTTGGCCAGCTGCTGTGCGGTCTCCAGGATCGCCGCCGTGCCGCTGGCGTTGTCGTTGATGCCGGGGCCTTCGGGCACGCTGTCGAGGTGGGCGCCCACCATGACGACGTTGTCGCGCGCTCCGCCCTTGGTCTCGGCGACGATGTTGTAGGAGGTGCGCTCCGACACCGAGGCGTCGACCTTCAGCCGCAGTTCCAGGGAGTCGCCGGCGGCCACGAGCGCGTCGCCGGTCGCGGTGGTGGCGCCCACCACCGGGATGGCCGACTCCTCGCTGACCGTGCCGTTGAGCGGGCCCTCGACGTTGTTGGCGACGACGACGCCCGCTGCCCCGGCCTCCGCGGCGTTGGCGGTCTTGGCCTGGAAGGAGCAGGAGCCGCGCATGATGACCGCGATGGCGCCCTCGGGGAAGCCCGCGAAGTCGTCGGCGGTGCAGCCGCTGTCGGTGCTGTCGTAGTCGACGGGCACGCCCGCTCCGGTGGCGTCGCCGGCACCGGAGTAGTTCATGGTGACGAAGTCCTCGCCGGGGGCGAACTCGCGCTTTTCGGGGGCGAGCTGGGTGAGCACGGCCTCGGAGTGCTCCTCCCACAGCTCGTAGTCGTAGGTGTCGCGCTTGGGGCGGTAGCCCGCGCGCTTGAGCTGGTCGGTCACGTAGTCGGCGGCGACGTCGTAGCCGGGGGTGTTCGTGGCGCGGTTGCCGCCGTTGTACTCCGCGATCGTGCTCAGGTTCTCGATGTGCTCGCGCAGACCGTCGGGGGTGACCAGGGTCGGCAGCACGGCTTCGTCGGCGTGGGCGGTCCCGGGGGCGAGCCCCAGGCCCAGCACCAGTGTGGCCGATGCACCCGCAGAGGCGAGGCGCTTGACGGTCGGCGGAACGTGTCGCCGGGGTCTGGGGGATCGTCCGGTCGGGCTTGTAGGCACTGGCGTCCTCCTGCTGCGGACGCCCGTCTACTCGGGGTGATGAGACGGGCGCGATTCGTGCGAGGTATCGGGCACTCTGTCACCGCCGTATACCGCAGAGCAAGGTGATACGCCCGGCATTGCCACATCCAGCCAGAGATCTTCCGCCGTGTCGGCGATGTGTGGTGTCATGGACGGTTTCCGCCGCGCCCGCCCGGCCGGGCGCGGCACAGGGGACCGCCGCGGCGGTGCGCCGACGGCGGTTCGCGGGGGCCTCGTGTGGCCTAGAACAGGCGCGGGGTGTCGGGCTCGATGCCCCGCAGCGCGTCGTAGTCCAGCGTCACGCAGCCGATTCCGCGGTCGCCCGCGAGCACGCGGGCCTGCGGCTTGATCTCCTGGGCCGCGAATATCCCCTTGACCGGGCTGAGCGAGGGGTCGCGGTTGAGGAGCTCCAGGTAGCGGGTGAGCTGCTCGACGCCGTCGATGTCGCCGCGCCGTTTGAGCTCGACGGCGACAGTGCCGCCTTCGCCGTCGCGGCAGAGGATGTCCACCGGGCCGATGGCGGTGGGGTACTCGCGGCGGATCAGCGTGTAGCCCTCGCCGAGCGTGGTGATGTGCTCGGCCAGCAGCTCCTGCAGGTGGGCCTCGACGCCGTCCTTCTGCAGCCCGGGGTCGGCGCCCAGGGTGTGGGTGCTGTCGTGCTGGATCTCCTCGATACGCAGCACCAGCTTCTCGCCCGACTTGCCGTGGGTGACCGTCCACAGCTCGCTGCCGTCCTCGGCGGCCGACTCCTTGACCGAGCAGGGCGGGTTCATCCAGTTCAGCGGTTTGAACGCGCGGTCGTCGGCGTGCACCGAGACCGAGCCGTCGGCCTTGAACAGCAGCAGCCGGGGGGCCATGGGCAGGTGGGCGGTCAGGCGTCCGACGTAGTCGACGCTGCAGCGGGCGATCACGAGTCTCACGCTGCACGATCCTAGCCCCGGTGAGCGGTCGACGCGGGCCGCTCGGGGGCCGCCCGAGGGCGGCCGCGGCGACGGATTTCCCGGAACCGGTGGCGCCAAACGAGAATGATAACTATTTTCGTATGGCGTCGGAGCTAGCTACATGTGGCTCTCCGGCACCGTGACCATCCACGCACGATGGCACTAACGTCGCAGACCGGTGTGCGAGGTCCCCGGCATGCGCCGGAACCGTGCGAACCCCGCGGATCTCGCGCTCGCCCCGGTCGCCAACAGAGAGGGACCTCCATGTCGCTGACGGTTTCGCCGGAACTCCTGCACAAGGCCGAGCAGGGCCCCGTCGACAACGACGACTTCATCGCCTGCATCCGCGAATCGCTGCCCTACGCCTGGAGCGTGGTCAGCGGGCTCGCCGAGCGAGCCGCGGGCGGCGATGCCGACTTCGAGGCCAACGAGGTGCCCCCGCCCGGCGAGACCGAGCGCGGGCAGCTGCTGCGGCTGCTCGCCAGCGACGCCATGCGCGCCGCCGTGGAGCACCACTTCGGGATGCGGCTGGCCTTCCAGAACTGCCACCGGGTCGCGCTGTTCAAGCCGGGTGCCGACGCCGCCCACGCCGCGTTCACCTCGCCGCGCGCACAGCTCCTCAACCAGTCGCCCGAGCTCGTCGACTGCTGATCCGCGGCTCCCGCTTCCGCCCGCACGCGGCGCCGTCCCCCCGGCGGCCGGCGCCGCGGCGCTCCCCCGGGTGCACCGCGCGGGCTCCGTGCTGCTGTGCCGTCACGGCGACCGCGTAGGGTGGGCGCATGCAGGAATTTGACAAGGTCGGAGTGGTCGGGCTGGGCACCATGGGCGCCGGCATCGCCGAGGTGTTCGCCCGGGCCGGTTTCCAGGTGTGGGGTGTGGAGGTCGACGGCGGCGCCATGGAGCGCGGCCGCGACCACGTCCGCAATTCGCTGTCCAAGGCGGTGGACAAGGGCAAGCTGAGCGCCGAGGAGCGCAGCGGCATCCTCGACCGCATCGCCTTCACCACCGATCGCGAGGACCTGCGCGACGCCGACTTCGTCGTCGAGGCCGTCCCCGAGCGGATGGACCTCAAGCGCGACGTCTTCGCCGACCTCGACCGCATCTGCCCTCCGGGCACCATCCTGGCGACCAACACCTCCTCCCTGTCGGTCACCGAGATCGCCGCGCTGACGGACAGGCCGGACAAGGTCGTGGGCCTGCACTTCTTCAACCCCGCTCCGGTGATGAAACTGACCGAGGTCGTCAGCACCATCAGCTCCGCGCAGGCGACCGTCGACATCGCCACCGAGGTGGCCAAGCGGATCGGCAAGACCCCCATCACGGCCACGGACCGGGCCGGCTTCGTCGCCAACGCCCTGCTCGTGCCGTTCATCAACGACGCCGTCTCCGTCTACGAGCGGCGGATCGCCTCGCGCGAGGAGATCGACGCCGCCGTCACCAAGGACGCCGACCTGCCGATGGGGCCGCTCGCGCTGGCCGACCTCGTGGGGATCGACGTGTGCCTGGCGGTCATGGACGTGCTGTGGGAGGAGTTCCGTACTCCCCGCTACGCGGCCACCCCCCTGCTGCGCCGCATGGTCGCCGCCGGGCGCCTGGGCCGCAAGAGCGGGCGCGGGTTCTACGACCACGGCGGCCGCGCCAACATGCCCGAGGACCTGCCCGCCGGCCAGCTCGCCCAGGCCGTGCGCACGGGCAGCTTCGGTTTCGACCTCGCGGCGATGCTGCTGGTGCCGCACGTCAACGACGCGCTGCGGATGGTCGGCGACGGCTACGCCTCGGCACAGGACGTCGACACCGCCATGCGGTTCGGCTGCGGCTACCCCAAGGGCCCGGTGGAGCTGTTCGAGGAGCGCGGCATCCCGTGGTTCGGCGCCGTCCTCGAAGCCCCCATACCGGCGCGGCTCACCACCGCCGACGCGGCCCCGGTGCTGCTGGCGATGGAGGTCAACGGTCACCGGAGCCTGCACTAGAGCGTTGACGGGATCCCGAACCGGCTGCGGGCGGCGCACTCGGGTGGGACCCGCGGGCGAGGCGCGCAGCGCCGTCGTTCCGGTGCGGGTGCTGCGAGAGGGACCGCTGCCGCTCTCGCACGGCCGGGGAGGGGCTCAGGGCGGGTTCCCTGCCGGCGGTCGGGAACGCGGCGGGAGGGGGCCGGGGCGCCGCGCAGGAGGACAGCGGCCCATCGAGTACGCCCGGGCGGCACCGCCGCCGGCGGCCGCGCGCTCCTGCCGGCCCGCGGGCCCGGGTGGGTCGCGGCGGGCGGCTGCCCCTACCCTGGAAGGGTGAGTCCGCGCCGCAACAGCCCTCGCCGCCGCAACGGGCAGAGCCGTCCGCCCGGCGGCGACGACGAGGTCTTCCAGCGCATCACCGGAGCCGAGCGCCGCGAGACCGGCCCCGACGGCGAGTGGGCCGTGCGCCGCATCAGCGGGTCCGCCGCGACCAAGACCTACCGCTGCCCGGGCTGCTACCAGGAGATCCCGCCGGCCGTGCCGCACGTCGTGGCCTGGCGGCCGTTCGGCGGCGGCGATGACCGCCGCCACTGGCACAGCTCCTGCTGGGAGCACCGGACCAGCCGCGGCGTCCGGTTCCCGCGGCGCTGACTCCCGCCACCCCCGCGGTGCGGCGGGACCGGCGCACCGCCGGCCGCGCCGGCGCCGCCCCGCCACCCCGTCCGTGAACCGAGGGACCATGCAGATCCGCGCCACCACGGTGCTGCCCGCCGAGCGCCGCCCCGTCACCCTGCACACCGCCGACGGCCTGGAGCTCGTCGGCGAGCTCGCCCTGCCCGAGGACCGCGAGCCCGTCGCCACGATCGTGTGCCTGCACCCCCTGCCCACCGCCGAGGGCATGATGGACAGCCACGTGCTGCGCAAGGCCTCCTTTCGGCTGCCGGCGCTGGCGGGCACCGCCGTGCTGCGCTTCAACACGCGCGGCACCGCGTCCCGGCACGGCAGGAGCCAGGGCGAGTTCGGCGAGGGCGAGGCCGAGCGCTACGACGTGGCCGCCGCGATCGAGTACGCCGAGTTCGAGGGCCTGCCCCGCCCCTGGCTGCTGGGCTGGTCCTTCGGCACCGAGCTGGCGCTGAAATGGGGCTGCGACCCGGAGGTCGAGGGCGCGATCCTGCTGTCGCCGCCGCTGCACCGGGCGGGCGAGGCCGACCTGGACGCCTGGGACCGCTCCGGCAAGCCGCTCGTCGCGCTGGTACCGGAGTTCGACGACTACCTCCGCCCCGAGGAGGCCCGCAAGCGCTTTGCGCGCGTCGGCCGGGCCGAGGTGATCGGAGTCGAGGGCGCCAAGCACCTGTGGGTGGGCGAGCCCTACGTCCGCACCGTGCTCAACACCGTCGTGGAGCGCGTGGCGCCCGAGGCCGCGCCGCTGCCCGTGGAGTGGGACGGCCCCTACGAGCGCGACGCCTTCTCCGGCTGAGCCCGGCCGAGCCCGTGCGGGACGGGCACCGCCGCGCGGGAGCGGCCGCAGGCCGCCGCGCCTGAGCCGCCGCAGCCGAGGCGTGCGCCGGGCGGCCCCGGCACACGAGAAGGCCCCGGCCCCCGGATCGTTCCGGGGTGCCGGGGCCTTCCGCTACTGCGGTGCCGACTGCCGCCGGGCCGCGCCCTAGCGGCCCGACGACCGGGCGGCTACTCCTGCCACCAGTCCTCGTCGTCCTCGGCCTTGGCGCCGGATGCGGCACCCACCGGCTGCTTGGCGGCCTCGCCGCCCGAGCGCTGCTGGGCCTGCTGCTCGCCGCCCTGCTGCGACTCGATGGCCGGCGCCGGCTCGGAGGCGGCCACCTGAGCGGGAGCCGGAGCCGGCGGTGCGGCGGCCGCGGGGTCCCCGCCGCCCGCACCCAGCAGCTGGCGAAGCTGGTCCAGGTGCGACTGGATGCTGTCGCGCTGGCGGCTCTTCTCCTCGACCTCCTGCTGGGCGATGGTCATGATGCGGTCGGCCTCGGCCTTGGCGTCGCTGACCATGTGGTCGGCCTTGGACTTGGCCTCGGCCGAGATCTGCTCGGAGTTCTTCTTGGCGTTGGCCACGAGCTGCTTGGCGTGCTGCTCGGCCTCGCGGCGGGTCTGCTCGGCCTGGTTGCTGGCCTTGGTGGCCCGCTGCTCGGCGCTGGCGGCCCGCTCCTCGGCCTCCGAGACCAGCTTCTGCGTCGCGGCCTGCGCGGCGGCCAGGCGCTCGGCGTCCTGGCGCTCGGCCTCCTCGCGGCGGCCGGCCAGCTGGATCTCGAACTCGGCCTCCTCCTGAGCCCGCTTGGCCTCGCTCTCCTCGAGCGTGCGCTGGGCCTGGGCGCGCATCTCGTCGGCCTGGCGCTTGGCGGTCTGCAGGGTCTCGTCGCGCTCGCGCTTGGCCGAGGCGCGCGCCTGGGCGCACTCGCGCTCGGTGGTGGTGCGCAGCTTGGCGATCTCGCCCTCGAAGGTCGCCCGCTTCTCGGCGATCTCGTGGTCGACGGCCGAGCGCTTCTTCTGCACCTCGCGCTCGGTGGTGGAGGTCAGCTCGTCGGCCTCGCGCTGCGCCGTGGTGCGGATCTCCTCCGACTCGGACTCGGCGGAGGAGCGCATCTCGTCGGCCTCGCGCTGGGCCGTCGTGCGCAGGTCGTTGGCCTCGTTCTCGGCGGCCGAGCGCATCTCGGCGGCCTCGATCTTGGCCTCGGACTTGATGTCGTTGGCCTCGGCGCGGGCGCCCTGGACGAGCTCAGTGGCCTGCTCCTCGGCGAGGCGGAGCAGCTGCTCGATGCGCGCGCCGAGTCCGGAGTAGGTGGGACGCTCCTGCTCCTGCAGCTGGCGCTTGGCCTCGGAGAGGTCGTGCCGACCCTGCTCGGCCTCTTCCTTTGCCTGCTGGAGCTCGGTCTTGAGTTGGTCGACGAAGCTCATCACCTGCTGCCGGTCGTAACCGCGCAGGACCACGTCGAACTCGGTGGCCTGGTTGCCTTCCTCGAAGAAATTGGTCAGCTGGGCTTCAATATCGGACGACGACATGTGGCGGAATCCTGAACGAGTGACGAGACGGCTACTTACGGGTGTTCGTGTCGAGTCGGGGGCGTGCGGCCCGGCGCCTGCGGCCGCTCCTCTCGCCACGATCCAGCGGTTTCGCGAGCTACTCCCGGGGAGGGTACTCCGGGAACCACGCGTCTGTGGGCGAGTTCGCTCCATTGGTACGGAATGCGGAGCGAAGGAGCCTTACCGACGGAAGAGGACGCTCTGCGCAGCTTGCCCGGCTCGGCGAGCCGCGACGGGCAGGGGACGGTGTGTACCGGAAGTCCCGGTAGCTAGCAGACTTTATCAAGCTCAACGCCCCGCAGAGGAGGGTTTGCGGCATACGGATCGGGGGCTCGGGGCAATCGGAGGGCGGGACGTGGGACGATAGCGGATGTGACGGTTCCGTTGCGCTGCGCAGCGGTGCGCGGACCGCGCACCGGCGCCGCCGCGGCGAAGGCACGCCCCGCAGCCGCGGCACCAGCATAACGGGCGTTTTCGTAGGATCGCGGCCCGCGTGCGGGCGGCCCGGCCGATCCGGCGTCCCTCTCCGCCGGGGCCTACTCCGCGGTGCCCGCCTCGCGGTGCGCCCCGCCGCTGCCGCCGGCCGCCTGCACCAGCTCGGTGAGCACCCCGCCGCAGTCCTTGGGGTGCAGGAACGCGATCGACGAGCCCATCGACCCCGGGCGCGGAGCCTCGTCGAGGACGCGCACCCCCTTGGCGCCGATCTCCGCCGCCGCGCCGACCACGTCGCCGGTGCCGAAGGCGATGTGGTGGACGCCCTCACCGTGCCGCGCCAGGAACCTGGCGACCGGGGAGTCCTCGCGCACCGGCTCAAGCAGCTGCAGGTAGGTCGCGTGGCCGTCGTCGGTGCCGTTCACCCGCAGCATCGCCTCACGCACCCCCTGCTCCTCGTTGACCTCCTCGTGCGCGACCTCGAAGCCGTGCACCCGCCGGTACATGTCCGCGGTCGCATCCAGGTCGAAACAGGCGATGCCGACGTGGTCGATCCGGGTCAGCACTGGCTCCACCTCCGAGAATCCGCCGAACGACGCATATGTATCGTGGCAGACGAGGTCGGACAGGAACGCAACGGAGGCTCGCCAATGCCCGGATCCGTCATCGTCAGTGGAGCACGGACCCCGATCGGGCGCCTGCTCGGGTCGCTCTCCGAATTCTCGGCCGTGCAGCTCGGTTCGCTTGCGATCGAGGCCGCGCTGCAGCGGGCCGGGATCGGCGGCGACCGGGTCGACTACGTCGTCATGGGCCAGGTGCTCCAGGCCGGCCAGGGCCAGATCCCCTCGCGCCAGGCGGCCGTGGGGGCCGGCATCCCGATGAGCGTGCCGTCGCTGACCATCAACAAGGTGTGCCTGTCGGGGCTGGACGCCGTCGCTCTCGCCGACCAGCTCATCGGAGCGGGCGAGTTCGACGTGGTCGTCGCGGGCGGCATGGAGTCGATGACCAACGCGCCGCACCTGCTGCCCAAGGCGCGCAGCGGCTACAAGTACGGCTCGGTCGAGGTCCTCGACGCCACCGCGCACGACGGGCTGACCGACGCCTTCGACGGCGACTCCATGGGCGCCTCGACCGAGCGGCACAACGCCCGCCTGGGCATCGGGCGCCCCGAGCAGGACGCCTTCGCCGCGCGATCGCACCAGCGGGCGGCCGCCGCGATCAAGGACGGCCGCTTCGAGGCCGAGATCGCGCCGGTGCGCGTTCCGCAGCGCAAGGGCGAGGACCGGCTGGTCACCGAGGACGAGGGCGTGCGCCCCGACACCACCGCCGAGAGCCTGGCCCGGCTGCGCCCCGCTTTCCACGACGCCGGCACCATCACACCCGGCACCTCCTCGCAGATCTCCGACGGCGCCTGCGCCCTGGTCGTGATGAGCCGGGCCAAGGCCGAGGAGCTGGGCTGCGAGATCCTCGCCGAGGTGGGCGCGCACGGCAACGTCGCCGGGCCCGACAACGCGCTGCAGTCGCAGCCCTCCAACGCCGTCCGCCACGCGCTGGGCAAGGCCGGCGCCCAGGCGGCCGACCTGGACCTGATCGAGATCAACGAGGCGTTCGCCAGCGTCGCCGTGCAGTCCATGCGCGACCTCGGCCTGCCCGAGGACTCCGACAAGGTCAACCCCGACGGCGGCGCCATCGCCCTGGGCCACCCGATCGGCATGTCCGGCGCGCGGCTGGCCCTGCACCTGGTGCACGAGCTGCGGCGGCGCGGCGGCGGCCTGGGCGCGGCCGCCCTGTGCGGCGGCGGAGGGCAGGGCGACGCGCTGCTGTTCGAGGTCCCCGGGGCCTGAGGGGCCGACGGGCCGCGGCGGCCGGAGGGAGCCGTCGGCCGCCCGCCCGGCGGAACGAGTGTGGGCCCGAAACCCGGAAAGGGGGCGGACCGGTGCGCGATCCGCTGGTCATCGCGGTCGCCCAGCCCGTGTGCGAGCCGCGCGCCGTGGCGGCCAACGCCGGGGTGCACGCCGAGGCGGTCCGCGCCGCGGACGCCCGCGTCGTGGTGTTCCCGGAGATGTCGCTGACCGGCTACGAGCTGGACGCGCCGCCGGTCGCGTCCGGCGACGCGCGGCTGCTGCCGATCGTGCAGGCGTGCGACCGGGCGGGCGCGACCGCGCTGGTGGGAGCTCCCGTGCGGGGCGAGAACGGCGCCGAGCACATCGCGATGCTGGCGGTCGACGGCGGTGGGGCCGCGCACGTCTACAGCAAGACGTGGCTGGGCGGCGCCGAGCCCGAGCGGTTCGCGCCCGGCACCGGGCCCGCTGTGCTCGATGTGGACGGCCGCCGCGTCGGCCTGGCGATCTGCAGGGACTTCGGCGTGGCCGCGCACGCCGCCGGCACCGCCGCACTCGGCGCCGTCGTCTACGCGGCGGCCACCGTCGAGCACGCAGGCGACGCGGCCGTCCAGCAGGAGCGCGCCGCGCGCGCCGCCGCCGAGCACGGGATGTGGGTCGCCGTCAGCAGCTTCGCCGGACCGACCGGCGGCGGCTACTCCCACACGCTGGGGCGATCGGGGGTCTGGCGGCCCGGCGGAGCCGTCGCCGCCCAGGCGGGGCCCGACGCCGGCGTCATCGTCCGCACCGTGCTGGCCTGACCGGGCCGGCCACAGCCGGGGCCGGGCCGGGGCCGAGGGGCGATATGCCGGGGACCGGTGGGCGGCGCCGGCGCTCCAAGCCGCCGAGAGGCCGCTTCCGGCCGTGCTTCCGCACCCCGGCGGGGTTCCGGCGATCGGACGCGCTTGCGTAGGTTCCCGGTATGGACGAACCCTCTTCAGACCCCGGTCCCGACGCTCCGGCAGACGCCGCCGCCCCGCAGGCGGAGGGCGGCGGCGCGGCGCCCGCCGACGACCGCGCCCTGCGCGAGGTGCAGCGGGCCGTGCTGGCCCGGGCCGTGGGCGCCGAGCGCGAGACCGCGGAGGCGTTCCTGGACTATCTGCGCCGGGTCGTCGCGGACAAGGCCCGCGGGCTGACCGAGGAGCAGGCGCGCCGCCGGCTGGTGCCCTCCCGCACCACCGTGGCGGGACTCCTGCGCCACCTGACCCTCGTCGAGCGCAACTGGTTCCAGCGCGTCGTCGGCGGACGCTCCGCGGCGGAGCTGGAGCTGCCGCTCGACACCGCCGACGACACCTGGGACGTCCCCGCCGAAGCGACGCTCGCGTCGCTGACGGCCGACTACGAGCGCGAGTGCGCCCGGTCCCGCGAGACCGCCGCCCGGTTCGGCCTCGACCACGTGTTCGGGCACGAGGAGGCGGAGCGGCTGTCGCTGCGCTGGATCCTGCTGCACATGATCGAGGAGACCGCCCGCCACGCTGGTCACGCCGACATCCTCCGGGAGCAGACCGACGGCAGGACCGGCGACGGGGGGTGAGCGGGTGACCGCGCCCTGCCGGGGCCGCCCGCTCAGCAGCCGTGGACGGTGCGCCGCGGCTCGTACCACGTCTCGCCCACCGGCTCGCCCGCGAGGTTCCAGCTCCACGAGACGGTCGGCGTGATGCGCATGTAGGTTCCCGGCCCGGCCATCCCCACGCGCTCGAACGGCTGCTCGGCCCTGCCGTAGATCCGGATGCCGCGCGCGACGAAGGGGTCGAAGGACACCATGTCGTCCACGACCAGGGCCACCCTGTCGTTGCCGGCGGCGACGTTGCGGAACTTGCGCGTGCGCACGACGGTGGAGCCGCCTCCGACCCACAGGTGCGTGCCGTCGAACTCCACGGCGACGGGGACCACGTCGGGACCTCCGTCGCCGGCGACCGTCGCCAGGCGGCCCATCGGGTGCTCGCGCAGGTACGCCGCTTCGTCACCGGTGAAGGCCATGGGCCCGCGCTCCTCCTCGTCGGGGACTCGATCGGAGCGTACCGCTCACGCGGGCGCGCGGCCCGGACCCGGGCCTGTTGCGCGCCGCCCGCGGCCGGGGCCCGGCAGGCGGCGGAGACCGGAAGGCGGGGGAGCGTGCGCCGGGGGACCGGCGGTTGCGATACTTGGACGTCCGAAGGAGTGCGGCGAGCGCGGAGGGAGACCGATGGAGGTCGGCGACCTGGTCAAGCGGGTGCTGGAGGGGGACCGCAGGGCCCTCGCTCGGGCGATCTCGCTGGTGGAGGAGTCCGCGCCCGAGCTGAGGGAGATCGTCTCCGGCCTCGCCGCGCACACCGGGAGCGCCCGGATCGTCGGGCTGACCGGCGCCCCCGGCGTGGGCAAGTCCACCTCGACCAGCGCACTGGCCAAGGCGCTGCGCGAACGCGGTGACAGCGTGGCGGTGCTGGCCGTCGACCCCTCCTCGCCCTTCACCGGCGGCGCCCTGCTCGGCGACCGGGTGCGCATGCAGGAGCACGCCACCGACCCCGGTGTCTACATCCGGTCGATGGCCACCCGCGGACACCTCGGCGGGCTGTCGTGGGCGGCGCCGCACGCCCTGCGGATCCTCGACGCCGCCGGGTTCTCGATGGTGCTCGTCGAGACCGTCGGCGTGGGCCAGGCGGAGGTCGACATCGCCGCGCACGCCGACACCACGGTCGTGCTGTCGGCACCCGGCATGGGCGACGGAGTCCAGGCGGGCAAGGCCGGGGTGCTGGAGGTCGCCGACGTCCTGGCCGTGAACAAGGCCGACCGCGAAGGCGCGCGGGCGGCCGTGCGCGACCTGCGCCAGATGGTCGCCCAGATCGACAGGGAGCCGGACGAGTGGAAGCCGCCGGTGGTGAGCATGGCCGCCGCCGACGGCGAGGGCGTGGCGGACCTCCTCCAGCGTCTCGATGAGCACGCCGAGCACCTGCGCGCCTCGGGCGGACTGCGCGCGCGGCGCCGCGACCGCGCCCGGCGCGAGATCGAGGGCATCGCGATGGGAGAGCTCACCCGCCGGCTCGCCGACGTCCGCGGCCACGCCGCGCTGGACAAGCTCGCCGACGAGGTGGCCGCCGGTGCGGACCCCTACGCGGCGGCCGACACCGTGCTGGCGGCGCTGGAGGCCTGACGCGGCCGCGAAGCGCGCGGGAGGGGCCGGCCGGAGGGCCTGCGAGCCCTCCGGCCGGCCCCCGGCCGGCGGCGGGTTCAGCCCCGGCCGTTCAGCTGCCCGTCGACCGCCTCAAGCAGGCTGCCCCGGTCGTCGTCGCCGTCCAGCGACCAGGCCATGACACCGGAGAGCCCGGCCTCGCGCGCCCACGCGGCCTTCTGCGCGACGGCCTCCGGGTCGTCGAAGTTCCAGAACTCGGTGCCGTCGTAGAGCCAGGCGGTCCCCGCCCGCTCGTCGCGGTAGAGCTCGAAGCCGTCCTTTGCGGCGTACTCCTTGAGTACCTCGTAGTCGTTGAAGCCGGCCTCCCACTCGCCGGGGGCCGCGCCGCCGGCCTCGCTCCACAGCCCGTCGCCGCGCGCGCCGGGCTGTACACCGGTCCAGCCCCGGCCGTAGAACGGCACGCCCATGACCAGCTTCCCGGGCTCGGCCCCGCGGTCGAGGTACTCCTGGACGACGGTCTCGTAGCTGCGCGGCGCCGCGGAGGGGTCGCCGTCGGGGACCCGGACGTTGGACTGGTGTCCGGTGGTCGGGCTCCACGCGCCGGTGAAGTCGTAGCCCTGGACGTTCATGAAGGTGAACTCCTCGGCCAGTTCGTCGACCTCGTAGCCGGCCTCGATGGCGCCGGTGTTCGCCGGTACGAAGGCGGTCAGGTCGTACTCGCGGCCGTTCCGGCGCTCCAGCGCGTCGAGCCGGTCGCGGAACTCCCGGACCAGGGCGGTGAAGTTCTCCCTGTCCTCGGGGCGGACCGCGTTGCCGGGTTCCCCGGGAGTTGCGGGCCACTCCCAGTCGAGGTCGATGCCGTCGAACAGGCCGGCCGCGGAGCCCTTGCCGCCGGCTCCGTTGAGCCGGGGCAGGTCGCCGCGCAGGAACATGTCGACGCAGGACTCCACGGCGGCCTCGCGGTTCTCGGGCAGTGCCGCGTCGGAGAAGTGGTCCGACCAGGCCCAGCCGCCGATGGCGATGCTCACGCGCAGCCCGGGGTAGCGCTCCTTCAGCTCGCGGAGCTGGTTGAAGCTGCCGCGCAGCCGCTGGCCGGGGGTGTCGGCGACCCCGTCGACGGACTCGGCGGCGGAGTAGGCCCGGCCGTAGTCCGCGTAGGCGTCGCCGCGGCCCTCTTCGTCGGACATGAAGCAGCGGCCGTCTTCGTCCAGGTTGGCGAACGCGTAGTTGAGGTGGGTGAGGCGCTCCGCCTGCCCGCTCGCGACGAGGTCCTCGACGAGGTAGCCGCGGTCGGCGGCGCCCCATTGGGTGAAGTAGCCCACCTGGCGGTAGTCGTGGCCGGAGCACGGCGAGCCGTTGACCGTGCAGGCGGTGAAGTCGGTGTCGCGGCCGGAGAGGTCGCCGTTGTAGCCGAACGTGTAGCTCTCGCCGGCGGGGATCGCGGCGCCCCAGGCGGGCGGGGTTGCGGTGTAGCCGCCGGAGCCCCTGTTCAGGTCCGCGTTCCACATGTGGCCGACCTGCGCGCCTTCGGGCAGGGAGAACTCGACGGTCCAGTCGCTCACCGGGGCCCCGGTGCCGTTGGCGAGGGTGATCTGGGCCTGGTAGCCGCCGGGCCAGCGGGCGTTCTCGACCTGGGTGACCGTGAGTCGCCCGGTCGCGGTGTCGGCCTCGGCCGTCGCCGCCTGCGCGGCCGCCAGGAGTGGGGCGACGAGGACGACGGCGGCCGCCGCGGCGAGCCGTGCGGGAGGTCGGGGGCGGGGGGTTGCCATGGGTGCGCTCGCTCCGTCCGGGCGGGGGATATTTATTAGGAAACTTAACTACCGATTTATTTGCGAGCAAGAGGGTTGTGCACTGCGCGCCGGGCGCGGGCGGCCGGCCGCGGCGGCAGGGCGCTTCGCCCGAGTACGCGGCTCCTACGGGTCGGTACAGTGTCGGCGTGGGCAACCCGCTGAATCTCCCGTTCGATCCCATCGAGCGCGCGCACGACAACTGGACGCGCCGGTGGGGCGCCAACCCGTCGATGGCCGCCGTCACCTCGATCATGCGTGCCCAGCAGATCCTCATCGGCCAGCTCGACACCGCGCTGAAGCCCTACGCGCTGACCTTCGCGCGCTACGAGGCGCTGGTGCTGCTCACCTTCAGCTCGACGGGCGCACTGCCCCTGGGTAAAATCGGCGAGCGCCTGATGGTGCACCCCACGAGTGTGACCAACACCATCGACCGGTTGGAGCGCCAGGGCTTCGTCCGCCGCCTGCCCAACCCCAGCGACGGCCGCGGCACCCTCGCCGAGATCACCGGCAGCGGCCGCGAGGTCGTCGAGCAGGCCACCCGCGACCTGGTCGCCATGGACTTCGGGCTGGACTGCTACTCCGACGAGGAGGCCTGGCAGATCCACTCCGTCTTCGCCAAGCTCCGCGTCGAGTTCGGCGACTTCCCGGCCGCCCAGCGCCGCGACCGGACCCCGTCCGAGCGCCCGCCGCCCGAAGCGGACTCCGGCCCGGCGCACTGAGCACCGGCCTGTTCCGCGGCGTCCCGGGGCGCCGGCTCACCGCTCGGCCCGGGTGCGCGGGAGTGGGTGATCGGCGGCCGGTCGAAGGCCCTATGCATCTTTAGTTGGACGTCCTACTATTGGGGTATGGCCAACCCTGAAGACATCGCTGCGGGCCGCGCCCGCTGGCAGGCGCGCTACGACGCCGCGCGCACCCCCGGGTCCGGCGGGCGGGGCAGTGCCGCGCCCGAGGCCAGGACCACCATCTCGGGGCAGCCCCTCGACCCCGTCTACGGGCCCCCGGAGGGCGCCGAGGTCCCCGGTTTCGAGCGGATCGGCTGGCCGGGGGAGTTCCCCTTCACCCGCGGGCTCTACGCCACCGGCTACCGCGGGCGGCCCTGGACCATCCGCCAGTTCGCCGGGTTCGGCAACGCGAGCCAGACCAACGAGCGCTACCGGATGATCCTGGAGTCCGGCGGCGGCGGGCTCTCGGTGGCCTTCGACATGCCCACGCTCATGGGCTACGACTCCGACCACTCCTTCGCGCTGGGCGAGGTCGGCCACTGCGGTGTGGCGGTCGACTCGGCCGCGGACATGGAGGTGCTCTTCGACGCCATTCCGCTGGCCGAGATCACCACGTCCATGACCATCAGCGGCCCGGCCATCCCCGTCTTCTGCATGTACCTGGTCGCCGCCGAGCGCCAGGGCGCCGACACGTCCGTGCTCAACGGCACCCTGCAGACCGACATCTTCAAGGAGTACATCGCGCAGAAGGAGTGGCTCTACCCGCCGGAGCCGCACCTGCGCCTCATCGGCGACCTGATGGAGTACTGCGGCGAGAACGTGCCCGCGTTCAAGCCGCTGTCGGTGTCGGGCTACCACATCCGCGAGGCCGGAGCCACGGCCGCCCAGGAGCTGGCGTTCACCCTCGCCGACGGCTTCGGCTACGTCGAGCTGGGCCTCTCCCGCGGGCTGGACGTCAACCGGTTCGCGCCCGGCCTGTCGTTCTTCTTCGACGCCCACGTCGACTTCTTCGAGGAGATCGCGAAGTTCCGCGCCGCCCGACGGATCTGGGCGCGCTGGATGCGCGACCGCTTCGGCGCCGACCAGGAGCGCGCCCAGTGGCTGCGCTTCCACACCCAGACCGCCGGGGTCTCGCTCACCGCCCAGCAGCCCTACAACAACGTCGTGCGCACCGCGGTCGAGGCGCTCTCGGCGGTGCTGGGCGGCACGAACTCGCTGCACACCAACGCCCTGGACGAGACCCTCGCGCTGCCCACCGAGCGGTCCGCCGAGATCGCGCTGCGCACCCAGCAGGTCCTGCGCGAGGAGACCGGGGTCGTCAACGTCGCCGACCCGCTGGGCGGCTCCTACTACGTCGAGGCGCTGACCGACCGCCTGGAGGCCGAGGCCGAGCGCATCTTCGAGCGTATCGAGGGCATGGGCGGGGGAGCCGGCGCCGACCACGCCATCGGCCCCATCACCTCGGGCATCCTCGCCGGGATCGACAACGGGTGGTTCACCTCCGAGATCGCCGAGTCCGCCTTCCAGTACCAGCAGGCCCTGGAGAAGGACGAGAAGCGCATCGTCGGCGTCAACGCCCACACCGCCTCGGTCACCGGCGAGGTCGAGACCCTGCGGATCAGCCACGAGATCGAGCGCGAGCAGAATCGGGTGCTGGCCGAGCGCCGCGAGCGCAGGGACGGCGGGGCCGTCGACAAGGCGCTGGCCGACCTGCTCGGGGCGGTCCGCGACCCCGCACGCCCCAACCTGATACCGGTCATCCTCGACGCCGTCCGCGCCGAGGCCACCCTCGGCGAGATCTGCGGCACCATGGGCGAGGAGTTCGGCACCTACACCGAGAAGCCGCACCTGTGACGCCGGCGGGGCCCGGCGGGCGGCACCGCGCGCGGCCCTGATCGCGCGGGGCGCCCCGGGCGCGCCTCCGGGGTGGCCCGCGCGGCCTCACGCGCAGGGCGGCGGCCCGCCGTCCACAACCTTCACCGGCGCCCCGCGCTATGCGGCAGGATGGAGGTATGCAGCCTTCGGACTTCTCCATGCAGAGCGCGGTCGACCTCGGAGCTCGCAAGGCGGCCTTGGAACGCGAGGCCAAGCGGCAGGCCGAGGCGTCGTCCGGCAGCGCCAATCCCTACGCCATCGACATCAACGAGGAGAACTTCCAGCAGGAGGTTCTGGAGCGCTCGATGAGCGCACCCGTCGTCCTCGCGGTTCTCCAGTCGCGTTCCGAGCAGTCGGACCAGGTCGAGCGGGCTCTGGACCGGCTGGCGGTCGAAGCCGGCGGCCAATGGGCGGTCGCCAAGGTCGACGTGCAGGCCAGCCCGCAGATCGCCCAGGCCATGCGCGTCCAGGCGGTGCCCACCATCGCCATGGTGATCGGCGGCCAGGTCGTGCCCGGCCCGGGCGGCCCGGCCACCTACGACCAGCTGCGCGACTGGCTGAGCCAGATCTTCGAGGGCCTGCGCCAGCAGGGCGTGCTGCCCGAGGAGTACAGCGGCCTGGGCGAGCCCCAGGAGGCCGACGAGGACCAGGAGGGCGCCGACGCCGGCGAGCAGAGCCCCGCCGACGCCGAGGCCCAGGAGGCGCTTGAGCGCGGCGACTTCGAGGCCGCCGAGGCCGTCTACGCCAAGGCGGTCGAGGCCGACCCCCAGGACGCCGAGGCCAAGATCAAGCTCGCCCACATCCGCCTGGTCGGCCGCGTCCGCAGCCTCGACGGCAACGAGCGCCGCAAGGCCGCCGCCGACGACCCCGCCGACGTGCAGGCCCAGATCGACGTCGCCGACATCGACATGTACGGCGGCAACATCGAGGACGCCTTCGACCGCCTGGTGGCCACCGTGCGCCGCACCGCCGACGACGACCGCGACCGGGCGCGCCAGCACCTGCTGTCGCTGTTCGAGGTCCTGCCACCGGGCGACCCCCGCGTGGGCAAGGCGCGGCGCGCCCTCACCTCCGCGCTGTTCTGATCCCGACGGACGGGAACAGGCCGAGGAGGCCCCGCTGAGCTGCGCCTCCGCCCGGCGGCGGGCGGCCCCTGCCGCGCCGTCCGCCGCCGGGGAGCGCGCGAGCGCCGCGGTGCGCCCGCGGCTCGGCCTGCGCTTGGCTCCTGGCCGCACCGCAGGAGGATCGCCGCCCCGACGTGGCCGCGTGCTTTGCGGCGGGTACTACCGAGGCACGGGTGCCCGGCACTGCGGGCACCGGCCGGACCCGGGCGGGTGAGTGCGATGGCGTACGTGGTGACGGTTTCGGCGGCCTTCGGGGCCGGCGGCAGCGTGATCGGCCCGGCGCTCGCGGCGCGGCTCGGCGTCGCCTTCGTGGACCGCGCCATCCCCGCGGCGGTCGCCGGCGAGATCGGCTGCACCCTGCAGGACGTGCTCGAACACGACGACCGCGCGCCCACCGGGCTGCAGCGCCTGCTGGCCGGGGCTGCGCGGCTGCCGGCGGTCACACCGGGCAGCGTCGACATGACCTACGTGCGCGCGGCCGAGGGCAGCGGGCACCTGCTCTTCGACCAGGAGTTCGTCGAGCGCACCGAGGACGTCATCCGCGAGGTCGCCCGGACCGGCGGCGTGATCCTCGGCCGCGCCGGCGCCTGCGTGCTCGCCGACCACCCCGGTGCGCTGCACGTGCGCCTCGACGGGCCGCCCGAGGCGCGGCTGATGCAGGCGGCCGAGCTGCGCGAGCAGGGCCCGGGCACCGGCTCCGCCGCCGACGGCGAGTCCGGCGGTACCGGCGGCAGCGGCGCCGAGGGGCGGTGGAACCCGCCGACCAAGCGCGACCTGCGCGACAACGACCGCGCACGCTCGGCCTACGTGCGCCGCTTCTACCGGGTCGACCCGGCCTCGGCGGCGCTGTACCACGCGGTGCTGGATACCACGTCGGTTCCGCTGGAGACCTGCACCGACGTGATCGAGCGGCTCGCCCGCGAGCGCGCCCGGCGCGCCTGAGCGCCGCGGCACCCGCCGGCCGCGGCCGCGGCGGCGCTCGTCCGTGTCACTCCAATGGATACCGAATACGATTCCGTGTCCGTTTTCTCACCTGTGAAGCGCGCAGAATGATCACCGGTGATGGCACTATGAGAGGGGCGCCAGGTGCCGCCGTCCGCGCGGCGGCCCGAACCGCCGCCCGCCTCCCCCGAGGCGCGGGCCGGTGCCGGTGCCAGGCAGCATGATCGCGCGGCCCGACCTGCTCCGTACCTCCCCCGCCGGCAGGCCGACGGCGGCCCCGCGGCAGATCCGTGATTCGCAAGGAGCATTTCGTGGCCACCCTTCCCAGCGTCTCCTACTCGATTACGATTCGCCTGGAGCTCGACGGGCACGGCAGCGCGGTAGGCAGCCTCACCAACGCCGTCGAGCACGTGGGCGGCGTGATCACCGCCCTGGACGTCGCCTCGGCGGGCCACGAGCGCATCCGGATCGACGTCACCTGCGCCGCCCGCGACACCGACCACGCCCAGTCCATCGTCGACGCGCTCGGCGCGATCGAGGGCGTCACGGTGCACAAGGTCAGCGACCGCACCTTCCTGCTGCACCTCGGCGGCAAGATCGAGATGAAGTCGAAGGTGCCGCTGCGCAACCGCGACGAGCTGTCCATGGCCTACACCCCGGGTGTCGCGCGGGTCTCCCAGGCCATCGCCGCCAACCCCGACGACGCGCGCCGGCTGACCATCAAGCGCAACAGCGTCGCCGTGGTCACCGACGGCTCGGCGGTGCTGGGCCTGGGCAACATCGGCCCGCAGGCGGCCATGCCGGTGATGGAGGGCAAGGCGGCGCTGTTCAAACGCTTCGCCGACATCGACGCCTGGCCCATCGCGCTGGACACCCAGGACGTGGACGAGATCGTGCGCACCGTCCAACTGCTGGCGCCCGGCTTCGGCGGCATCAACCTGGAGGACATCTCCGCGCCGCGCTGCTTCGAGGTCGAGGAGCGGCTGCGCGACCTGCTGGACATCCCGGTCTTCCACGACGACCAGCACGGCACCGCGATCGTGGTGCTCGCCGCCCTGCGCAACGCGCTGCGCGTGGTCGGCAAGGACCTCGGCGAGGTCCGCATCGCGATGTCGGGCGCCGGTGCCGCGGGCACCGCCATCCTCAAGCTGCTCATGCACGCCGGAGCCAAGCACGTCGTGGTCTGCGACCTGCACGGGGCGGTGCACTCCGGCCGCGGCGACCTCGACCCCAACCTGGCGTGGATCGCCGAGAACACCAACCCCGAGGGCTACGCCGGCGACCTGCGCGGCGCGGTCGACGGGGCCGACGTGTTCATCGGCGTCTCGGCGCCCAACGTGCTCGGCGGCGCCGACATCGCCGAGATGAACGACGACTCCATCATCTTCGCGCTCGCCAACCCCGACCCCGAGGTCGACCCGGAGGTCGCCCACCTGCACGCCTCCGTCGTGGCCACCGGGCGCAGCGACTACCCCAACCAGATCAACAACGTGCTGGTGTTCCCCGCGGTCTTCCGCGGCCTGCTGGACGCGCAGAGCGACCACGTCGACGCCGACATGATGGTGGCCGCGGCCAAGGCGCTCGCCGACGTGGTCACCGCCGACGAGCTCGGCCCGCACTACATCGTCCCCAGCGTCTTCCAGCCCGACCTGGCCCACCAGGTCGCCACCGCCGTGCGCGACGCCGCGCTGCGCGAGCAGGCGCAGCGGTCCGAGCGCCGCGGAGGCGGGGCGGGGGCCCGCACCGCGGACTGAGCCCGGTCCCCACCCGGCCCGGCGGCACTGGATTCCGCCCGGCGATGCGGGTACACGTGGAGCATGGACGAGCCGACTCTGACCGGGAGCCTCCTCGTGGCGACCCCCTTGCTGGAGGACCCCAACTTCCGGCGGGCGGTGGTGTTCGTGGTCGACGACGAACCCGCCGAGGGCACGCTCGGTGTGATCGTCAACCGCCCCCTGGAGCTGGCGGTGGGTGAGGTGCTGGTGGACTGGAGCGGGTTCGCCACGGAGCCGGCGGTGATGTTCTCCGGCGGTCCGGTGGGCACGGGCGCCGGGCTGGCGCTGGGCACGCCCGGCGGCGACGACGCTCCGCTGGGGTGGCGCCCGCTGGAGGGCACGCCGCACGAGGGCTCGCGGGTCGACGGGCTGGGCGTCGTCGACCTCGACACCCCGCCGGAGATCCTCGGCAGCGCGCTCGGCCGCTTCCGGGTCTTCGCCGGGTACGCGGGGTGGGGAGCGGGCCAGCTCGCCGACGAGATCGACGAGGGCGCCTGGTACGTGGTCCCGGCCGTGACCGACGACGTCTTCTCCGCCGACCCCTCGTCACTGTGGCCGCGGGTGCTGCGCCGCCAGGGCGGGGATCTCGCCTTGGTATCGACCTATCCGGACGACCCGACACTGAACTGAGCGCCGGCTCCGCCGGATACCGTGGAACGAGCATGGAGGAGGTGTGAGGGCCCGATGGCAATGGACGTTGTCAACAAGGTGCTTCCGGAGAGCGAGACCCGGCCGGACGTTTCGCACGACGACGGTGATCGCGAGCGGTTCGCGCACTACGTGCAGAAGGACAAGATCACCGAGAGCGCTGTCACGGGCAGCCCGGTGATCGCGCTGTGCGGCAAGGTGTGGGTGCCCAACCGCGACCCCAAGAGGTTCCCGGTCTGCCCCGAGTGCAAGGAGATCTACGAGGAGATGATGAAGGGCTGAGTCCGCGGTGCGCCCTCCGGGCGCGAACGCGGACCCGCGATCCCGCGCGGGCCGTCGCGCCGCGGGCCCGCCGCCGGGCGGGCCCCGCAGGCCGCCTTCCGCCGCGAGCGGGGTCTGCTCCTCAGGTCGCCGCGCGAGCGGCGCCGACTGCGTCGTGTCCGGATGCGGACACACGGCGCCTCGGCGGAGCGCCCTGCTCGCGCCGCGTATAGGCGGGGCCCCGGCGTGCGGCGCCGAGCCTGCGCCTCCCCCGATCCACCGCGATCGCCCGCGGATTCGGCGATGTGCGCTGTACGCGAGTCGGCGGCGCGGTACCCTCCTCTGTGGACCAATCGCCGCATTCGGACCAACGGGGAAGTACGTCCGGAATGCGCCTTGGCTCTCCCCGCGTCCCCGCGACGCCCTCTGACGTCTTCCCGACTCCAACACCGAGCACAGCCGCCCCGATGCACAGCGGCACGCGTCCCTCACCGCGCCCGGGCGGCCGGGGCGGCGGCAACCGACGGTAGGTCACATGGTCTCCACGAGTGAACTGGACGTCCCCCGCGCCGGGCGCCGGGGCCGCGCCCGCGGGCGCCGCAGGAAGCCGCCGGCACGGCGGCGCACCGGCGGCGACCTCGCCCGCGGGGCCGTGCGCACCCTAGGCGAACTGCTGTTCACCGCCGGGGTGCTGATGCTGTTCTTCGCCGCCTACGAGGTCTACGGCAAGCAGATGCAGACCGACCAGGAGCAGCAGCAGCTCGCCCAGGGGCTGGAGGAGAGCTGGGCCCAGCAGGAGGAGAAGGGCCCCGACGCCGGAGCCATGCCCGGCGCCGCCAACAGCCGGCTCTACATCCCCGACCTGGATCTGAAGTGGGTCGTGGTCAACGGGGTCTCCCCGGAGGACATCCGCTACAGCCCCGGCCACTACACCGACGACGACGTCACCGGCGGCGACGCCACCGCGGCCGGCGAGAAGGGCAACTACGCCGTGGCCGGCCACCGGACCCCGGGCATCTTCTGGGACCTCGACCAGCTGGAGGGCGGCGACGAGATCGTGGTCGAGGACGCCGACAGCTTCTACACCTACGAGGTGATCGAGGAGACCACCGTCACCCCCGACCAGGTCGAGGTGGTCGACCCCGACCCGTTCGACGCGGAGAACAACGACGACCCGCAGCGCTCCCTGCTGACGCTGACCACGTGCGCGCCCAAGCTGAACAACACCCACCGGCTGGTCATCCACGCGGAGCTGACCGACACCCGTCCCAAGGAGGACGGCATGCCCGACAACATCGCCGACATGGCGCCGCAGGACCGGGGAGAGGGGGCCTGAGCGCCGATGTACGGACTGATCTGGCGCATCCTCCCCGGGCCCTGGCCCGTGCGGCTGCTGCTGGCACTGGCGCTGGCGGCGGGCGTCGCGGCGGGGCTGTGGCTCTACGTCTTCCCGGCGATCGACCCCTACATGCCCTTCAACGACGGCGCCGTGGAGACCACAACCAGCGGCGGCTGAGCTGCGTCGGCGCGGCCGGTGCGCGAGAGGGCGCCCGGCCGCGCGCCGCCCACCGCGCGGGCGCGACGTGACGAACGCACCGGCCGGCGGGCGCCATGCGCCCCGGCCCAGCGGGATACCCTCGTCCCCGTGAGCATCTGGGGAATCGCACGATGACGCTTGTCGACACCAACACCGAGGATCGGCTGAGCGGTCTGCGGCAGTGGCAGCGCGAGGCGTTCGAAGAGTACTTCCGCCGGGACCCCCGGGACTTCCTGGCGGTCGCCACGCCCGGCGCCGGCAAGACCACGTTCGCGCTGACCCTCGCCGCCGAGCTGCTGTCCCGCCATGCCGTCCGCGCCATCACGATCGTCTGCCCCACCGAACACCTGAAGAAGCAGTGGGCCGAGGCCGCGGCCGCCTTCAACATCCCGATCGACCCGGACTTCAAGAACGGCCAGGGCGCGCTGGGCAAGCAGTACCTCGGGGCCGCCGTCACCTACGCGCAGGTCGCGGCGCACCCCATGCTGCACCGCAACCGCACCGAGGCCCGCCGCACCCTGGTGATCTTCGACGAGGTCCACCACGCCGGCGACGCGCTCTCCTGGGGCGAGGCGGTGCGCGAGTCGTTCGACCCCGCGGCGCGGCGGTTGTCGCTGACGGGCACGCCCTTCCGCTCCGACGTCAACCCGATCCCGTTCGTCGACTACGTGCAGGACCACAACGGTGTGCGGCGCTGCGCCTGGGACTACAGCTACGGCTACGCGCCGGCGCTGGCCGACGGGGTCGTGCGGCCGGTCATGTTCATGGCCTACTCCGGCGAGATGCGCTGGCGCACCACGGCCGGCGACGAGCTCGCCGCGCGCCTGGGCGAGCCGCTCACCCAGGACGCGCTGGCCCAGGCGTGGCGGGCGGCGCTCGACCCCAAGGGCGACTGGATCAAGAAGGTGCTCGCCGCCGCCGACCGCAGGCTCACCGAGGTCCGCAACAGCCACCCCGACGCCGGCGGCCTCGTCGTGGCCACCGACCACGAGAACGCGCGCGCCTACGCCCGCATCCTGCGCCAAATCACCGGACGCGGCGCCACGGTGGTGCTGTCCGACGACCCCACGGCCAGCAAGAAGATCAAGCGCTTCGCCGATTCCGACGAGCGGTGGATGGTCGCGGTCCGCATGGTCTCCGAGGGCGTGGACGTGCCGCGCCTGATGGTGGGGGTCTACGCGACGACCACCAGCACCGCGCTGTTCTTCGCCCAGGTGGTGGGCCGCTTCGTGCGCGTGCGCAGACGCGGCGAGCTGGCCTCGGTGTTCCTGCCCTCGGTGCCGACCCTGCTGGAGTACGCGGGCGAGATGGAGCGCGAGCGGGACCACGCGCTCGACCGCCCGATCCGCGAGGACGACTTCGACCCCGAGCAGGACATGGTCGACGAGGCCCGCAAGAAGCGGGACACGCCCGACGCGGGCGAGGAGCTCCCCTTCGAGACCATGGAGGCCTCGGCCGAGTTCGACCGGGCGCTCTACGACGGCTCGGAGTTCGGCGGCGGGGCTCCCGACTCGCCTGAGGAGGAGGACTTCCTGGGGCTGCCCGGCCTCCTGGAACCCGATCAGGTCAGCCAGTTGCTGCGCAAGCGCAAGGCGGACCAGAAGGCCAACGAGCGCAAGGCCAAGGGCGCCAAGGACACCACGGACGAGGACTCCGGGCCGCCGGCCCACGAGGTCATCGCCGATCTGCGCAAGGAGCTGAACGGGCTCGTCGGGGCCTGGCACCACCGCACCGGCCAGCCGCACGGCGTCATCCACAGTGAGCTGCGCCGGGTCTGCGGCGGCCCGCCGATCGCCCAGGCCAGCGCGGATCAGATCCGTACGCGCATCGCCCGGATCCGCGCGTGGGCGACGGGGCAGCGGTAGCCGGGTCGCCCCGGGGCGGCTGCCGAGCAAGAACGGGCAAACACTTCGCAAGTTGGGCATGCCGCCAGAGATGCACCGCTACCAGGTGACTACCGTCCGTGTTCATGGACTACGGTGGAAAGACCCTGGGTAATGCCATCAGCGGCAAAGCGGGCACTGCGGCGCGCCTGTGCGGCGCCCTGCTGATCAGCGCCGGCGCGCTGGCGGGCGGGGCACTCGCCGCTCCGGCCGCGCAGGCCGGCACCGCCGCACGCCTCGACGACTGCCCCGAATCGGGCACGCAACAGCGGGACGGGCTGCGCCGCGACCACGAGGGCCACCTCACCTCGGAAGAGGCCGCCGCCTACGACCGCGAGCTGCGCGAGGAGCTGCGCGACCAGCAGGGGCCCGGCGCGGCTCAGCAGATCGACGTCCCGGTGCCGGTGGCGGTGCACATCGTGCACGCCGAGGACGGTACCGGCAACGTCTCGAACGGCACCGTCCGGGAGCAGATCGCGGTGCTGGACGAGGCGTTCGGCGGCGGCCTGGCCGGCGCCGACACCGGGTTCGGCTTCGACCTGGCCGAGACCACCCGCACCGCGAACAATGCGTGGTTCTCCGACTTCGCCGAGCACGAGGAGGAGATCAAGGACCGCCTGCGCCAGGGCGGGGCCGAGACCCTCAACCTCTACATCACCGACCTGGGTGAGGGGGTGCTGGGTCAGGCCACCTTCCCGCAGGAGTACTCCTCCGACCCCGGCAACGACGGTGTCGTGATGAGCTACCGCACCGTCCCCGGCGGGTCGCAGCAGGACTTCGACCGCGGCTACACCGCCGTCCACGAGACAGGCCACTGGCTCGGCCTGTTCCACACCTTCCAGAACGGGTGCACCGACCCGGGCGACTACGTTGACGACACCCCCTACGAGGCGGAGCAGGCGTCGGGCTGCCCCGAAGGCCGCGACACCTGCCCGGACCGCCGGGGCGAGGACCCCGTGACCAACTTCATGGACTACAGCGACGACGCCTGCATGGACAACTTCACCGCTGGCCAGGCCCGGCGCATGGCCGACCACTGGACGGCCTTCCGCGGCGAGCAGGCACAGAGGGGCCGGGAGTCGCGGGCCCCGGCCGTTCCGCTGCTGCGGCACTGAGCCGCGGCCCGGCGGCGGGCGGCGCGGCGACCCGCCGCCCGCCGCCGGCACCGCCCCGGCACGGGAGGCCGGTACCGGTCAAAAACCGCGCCTTCGGGCCGGATCGGGGTATGCCATAGTCGGACCACCCCACCGCAGCCCGCCCCCGCGACCACGACAGCGAACCGCCATGGCACAGAGCCCGCCTCCGCCCCCGGGTCCCGGCCCCCACGAGGCCGGCGGCGCGCCTCCGCTGCCCGCGGGGTTCTCGCCGCTGGAGCCGGAGGACCCGGTCTCGGTCGGACCGTTCCGGCTGGTGGGCCGGATCGGCGCAGGCGGGATGGGCGCGGTCTACGGGGCGCTCGACGCCGGCGGGCGCCGTATCGCGGTGAAGGTCATCCACCCCCGCTACACCTCCGAGCCCGCCTACCGCGCGACCTTCGCCCGTGAGGCCGAGCTGCTCAGCCGCGTCGACGCCGAGTGCGCCCCCGAGTTCCTGGGTGCCGACACCGCTGCGCCGCGGCCCTGGCTGGCCACCGAGTTCGTGCAGGGCGACACCCTGCGGCGGCACACCGCCGAGTACGGCCCGCTCACCGGCGAAGCGCTGCGGGCCTTCGCGGCCGGCACCGCCGAGGCGCTGTCCGCCGTGCACGCCGCGGCGATCGTGCACCGCGACGTCAAGCCCGCCAACATCATCCTCGGACCCGGCGGCCCTCGCGTCATCGACTTCGGTATCGCCCGCTCGCTGGACGACACGACGCCGGAGGAGGGCGTCTACGGCACACCGGGGTGGGTGGCGCCCGAGCGCCTGGGCCAGGCGGCGTCCCCGGCGGCCGACACCTTCGCCTGGGGAGCCCTCGTCGCCTACGCAGCGACCGCCCGCGGCCCGTTCGGCACCGGCGATGCGGGGACGCTCCTGCGGCGCGCCCGTGAGGGCGCCGCCGACCTCGACGGCGTGCCCGAGGACCTGGCGCCCTTGGTGCGACGCGCGCTGGCCCCCGACCCGCAGCAGCGGCCGACGGCGGCCGAGGCGCTGGATGAGGTCCTGCTGCTGTCCGGAGCGGTCGAACCCGGCGCCGACCGCCGCGGAGGGCTGCGGAACCTGCTGGGTTCGGCCTGGCAGGGCTTCGGCGCCGCCGGGCGCGGCGCAGGGCCGTGGGTCGCAGCGGCCGCGGTGCTCTCGGCCTCGGCCGCGGCCGGCGGCGGCGCGGTGGCGGCCGGGGGAGCGGCAG
>NZ_BAABIK010000038.1:0-34472 GCF_039542725.1 Streptomonospora halophila
GCCCTTCGCCATGCCCGCAGCCGGTTCGGGAAACTCCCATCAACGATCTAGCGGCCGGTACGAGGCGGCCGGCGGCGAACCCTCCGGTCCGGGGAAGGGAGCAGACGTGGACACCGACGGCGCGGGCCGGACCCGGGCGGCGGCCGGGGGCGCCGCCGACGACTGCGATCTGGTCGTACGGGCGCGCCGCGCGGTCACCCCCGACGGGGAGCGCGCGGCGGCGATCGGGGTGCGCGGCGGGCGCATCGCCTGGGTCGGCGGATTCGACCGCGCCGCACGGGCGGCGCGCACCGTCGAGACCGCCGCGGACGAGGTGCTGCTGCCGGGGCTGGTCGACACCCACGTGCACGTGAACGAGCCGGGCCGCACCGAGTGGGAGGGCTTCGCCACCGCCTCCCGCGCCGCGGCCGCCGGCGGGATCACCACACTGGTCGACATGCCGCTGAACAGCGTCCCGCCCACCACGACCCTCGGCGGCCTGGCGGCGAAGCGCGCGGCCGCCGATGGCGCGGTCGCGGTCGACGTGGCGTTCTGGGGCGGCGCCGTGCCCGAGAACACCGGGCCGAAGACGGCGGGCGAGCTGCGGCGGCTGCACGAGGCCGGCGTCTGCGGGTTCAAGGCGTTCCTGTCGCCGTCGGGGGTGCCGGAGTTCGGCCACCTGAGCGCCGAGCGGCTGCGTGCCGCGGCGGCGGCCGTCGGGGGGTTCGGCGGGCTGCTGATCGTGCACGCCGAGGACCCTGGTGTGCTCGCGGCGGCGCCCGCGCCGCGCGGGCGCGCCTACGCGGACTTCCTGGCCTCCCGTCCGGCCGCGGCCGAGGCGGCGGCGGTGGGCACGGCGGTCGATGCGGCGCGGGACACGGGTACGCGCGTGCACCTTCTGCACCTCTCGTCGGCGGCGGGCCTGGCGCGGGTCGCGCGGGCGCGGGCCGCGGGCGTGCCGGTGACGGCCGAGACCTGCCCGCACTACCTGGCTCTGGCGGCGGAGGAGGTCCCGGCGGGTGCCACCGAGTACAAGTGCTGCCCGCCGATCCGCGGCGCCGCCGACCGCGAGGCCCTGTGGCGGGGTCTGGCCGGCGGAGCCGTGGACTGCGTGGTCAGCGACCACTCGCCCAGCACACCCGATTTGAAGGACACCGCCGCCGGCGACTTCGCTGCGGCGTGGGGCGGGATCTCGGGTCTGCAGGTGGGCTTCGCCGCGGTGTGGACGGCCGCCGCCGCGCGGGGGCAAACGCTCGCCGACGTGGCGGCGTGGATGGCGCGGCGCCCCGCCGAGATCGCGGGGCTGGCCGGCAAGGGCGCGCTCGCGCCGGGCTTCGACGCCGACTTCGCGGTCGTCGCCCCCGACTCCGGGTTCCGCGTCGACGCGGCTTCGCTGAGCCACCGCCACCCGCTGACGCCCTACCACGGCCGCGATCTCCTCGGTGAGGTCCGCGCCACCTGGCTGCGCGGGCGGCGCGTGTTTCCGGCGGCCCCGGACGCGGCGCCGCGCGGGCGGCTGCTGATCCGGGGAGCGGTACCGCCGGCCCGGTAACCGCGGTGCCGCCGCGCCGCGCGGCCGGCCCCTCAGACGAAACCGGGCACCGAGTCCCAGGCCCGGCCCGCGTCCGGGGCGTCGTCGCGTTCGACGGCGGCCTCGATGCGGCCGTAGGGGCGGTCGGCGGCGTGGAGGACCACGTTGGGGTTGTCCATGCCGAAGGGGGCGAGGTCCACCGCGAAGTGGTGGTTGTTGGGCATCGAGAAGCGGATCTCGGCGATGTCCGCGCGCTCGCGCAGCACCACCTCGCCCATGGCGTACAGGCTCTGCTGCAGCGCGAGGCTGCGGGTGGTCGCGAACGCCTCCAGCACCAGCGCCTTGACCTGCTCATAGGCCGCGTCCCAGTCCGCGGCCTGCGGAGCCCGTCCCGGAGCGCTGCTTTCGGCGACGTAGCGCCACCGGGCGGTGACGTCGGTCGCCAGGATGCGGTCGTCGGTCTCGGCCAGGGTGGTGAACCGGGTCCGGGGGAAGCCGCGGAACTCCGAGTCGGCGGACTTGAGCACCGTCAGCCCTTCGAAGCCGGACACGACCCACTCCCCGCCGCGGTCGGCGGTGACCACGGCGGTGCGGGTCTCGGCCCCGCTGCGCACGAAGGCGTGGCCGTGCGGACCCTCCGCGGTGGGGATGCGCCGCCAGGCGAACTCCTGCAGCTCCACCGCCGCGCCGTGGACGGGGGCGTGCTCGCCGGTGAAGTGCCGGGCCAGCAGCAGGCCGAAGTCCTCGGCGGCGGCGACTCCGTGCTCGCGCGCCAGCGCGTAGACCGTGTTCTTCTGGGTGTCGGTGGTCAGGCAGTTGGCGTTGTCGCCGCGCGTGTGCACCGCCTCCATGTCGCCGCGCAGCCGGGTGCTGACGTTGAGGTCCTTGATGCGGTGGTCGTCGGCGGAGCGGTCGACGTGCACCAGGCGCACCTCCGCCTTGCCGTACTCGTTGCGCCCGAGCCGGATTCCCATGGCTGGCTCCGTACGTTGTCGGGTGGCCCGGGAGGGCCGGGTGTGGCTGATGGTCGCTTGCCTTGCGCGGCTTCCGAGGAGTGGCCGCCCGGCTCTCCGGGGCGCTCCGGTCGCTGATCGGGTTCCGCGCTCAGGTCGCTGCTCACGGGGATGACGGCGGGGTGTTCCGCGGGCCGACGGCACGACGCCGAGCCCCCGGAGGAGCGGAGGGAGCGGTCGGCAACCCCGGCACCACCGTTCGGTCGAAGAAGACAGCCGACGACCAGTCCGCGATCCCGGATGCCCTGGCCAGGCCCTGGACCCGGCCGACACGGTGGTCTCAGGCATCGGCATCTCCTCGGTCCGGGGGTGGGGGCCGGTGTACCCGATCGCCGGGCGCCGCCGTCCGCGGCCCGGCGCGCCGCGGGTCAGCTGCCGCGGTAGGTCGTGTAGGAATGCGGGCTGAGCAGCAGCGGAACGTGGTAATGGGTGTCCTCGTCGGCGAGCTCGAACACCACCGGCACCTCCGGGTAGAGGCCCTGCTGCCCGGTGCGCGCGAAGTAGTGGGCGGTGTCGAACACGAGCCGGTAGGGCCCCGCCGCCAGCCGCTCCGGGCCCAGGGCGCCGGCGCGCCCGTCGTCGTCGGTGGCGGTGGAGGCGATCGCCGTCCAGCCGCCGGTCCGGCCGTCGGCGCCCGCCCCGTGGGAGGCGGGGCGCTCCAGGCGGACCGGCACGCCCGCGGCCGGGCGGCCGCGGGCGGTGTCCAGCACGTGCGTGGTGACGTGGCTCATCTGCTGTCGAGCACCCTTTCGACGCGCTGCAGGGCTATCCGGCGGAGCTCACCCGCGACGACGCGCTCCTCGGTCGCGGCGTCGTTGCCCATCCGGGCGGTGAGGTCGTCCAGCAGCTCGCGGGCCGAGCGGTGGGCCGCGCAGACCAGGTAGATCCGGTCGAAGCGGCGCTCGTAGTCGGCCTGGGCCGCCGCGAACCGCTCGCGCACACCCGCCTCTCCCGCGCTGAACCCCCACTGCTCGCCGCGGGACCACTCGGCCTCGGTTCGTGCGCCGCGGGCGTGCTCGCCGATGCGGGGGTGCCGCTCCAGGGCGGCGGCGACCTCCTCGTCGGTGAGCGTGCGCGCGATCCTGTCCGCTGCGTCCAGCAGCTCGGAGCGGGAGCTGAAGGGGCGGCGCCGGCGCAGCTCCTCCGCCCAGCGCTCGACGCCCAGGCACCGGCCGAACTCCGCCCGGAACTCCTCGGGCGAGAGCGCGTTGACGCGCGCGAGGCCGGCGTCGGCACTCCGCAATGTGGGGTCGTCCGGCATGGCGTCCTCCTTGGCCGGTCGTGCCCGGCGGTGCCCGGATCCGCGGATGCCGGAGCGGGACCCCCGGTGGCCCTGAACCTGCCCGGTGTGCGGGCGGCGTACCCGCGCAGCGGCGGAAATCCGCAAGCCGGTCGTCCGGGGTGCGTACAACGGGGCCGAGCGGCCGCCGAAGCGGAGCCGCACGGGTGGTTGACAACCCCATGGGCGTGGCGCAAACTCACTATAATTCCTTGAAGTGAAAATCATATTCCACATATCGGAAACCGCTGCAGCGGGCCGACGATACGAGGCACAGCCACCCCGTAGGCGCCACCCCTTTCGCCGCCCCACCCGGGCGGGCTCCGCCGCCGAGCGCTCCGGAGCGCGGCCGGCGGCCTTCCTCCCACGACCCGCCGCGGGCCCTGCGCAGGCAGGCGCTCCGGACCAGCCGACCCCCTCCACCCGTCCTCCCGAAGGAGGCGAGCCATGAGCCATTCGCTGCCCTACACCGTCAACTGCTCGCTGCTGTTCACCGAGCTTCCGCTCGACCAGCGCCCCGCCGCCGCGCGCCGGGCCGGGTTCGACGCCGTCGAGTTCTGGTGGCCCTTCGAGAGCGCCGCGCCCGGCGACGCCGAGGTCGACGCGTTCGTCGCCGCCATCGAGAACGCCGGAGTCAGCCTCACCGGGCTGAACCTGTTCGCCGGGCGGCTGCCCGGCCCCGACCGCGGCGTCCTCTCCCACCCCGACCGGGTGCCGGAGCTCCGCGACAACCTCGACGTCGTCGCGGCGATCGCCGAACGCACCGGCACCGCGGGCTTCAACGCGCTGTACGGACTGCGCAGGGACGGCGTCGAGCCCGCCGAGCAGGACGAGACCGCCCTGCAGAACACGCTGGCCGCCGCCAAGGCGCTGGAGGCCGTCGGGGGCACGGTCCTCATCGAGCCCATCAGCGGCTCCGCCGACTACCCCCTGATCACCGCCGCCGACGGACGCGCCTTCGTCGCCGCCGCCAAGGAGGCCGGAGCCGCGAACGTCGCGCTGCTCGCCGACTTCTACCACCTGGCGGTCAACGGGGACGACGTGGCGGCCGTGGTGCGCGACCACGCCGCCGAGTTCGGCCACATCCAGATCGCCGACGCGCCCGGGCGGGGCGAGCCCGGCAGCGGCGACCTGCCCCTGATGGACCTGCTCGCCCGGGCGCAGGACGGCGGCTACAGCGGCCATGTGGGCCTGGAGTACAAGCCGACCGGGGCCAGCGCCGACAGCTTCGGCTGGCTGCGCGGCTGAGGCCGCACCGACCGGGGCGCTTTGCGCCGCCTGCATCCGACCGCCGCCGGCGGCAGGGCCCCGTGCCCGAGCCGCCGCCGCGCCCCCTGCTCCCGCACCACCCCGACCGCCCTTGAAGGAGGGAACCCGCCATGTCCCAGACCCGCACGATCGCGTTCGTCGGGCTCGGCATCATGGGCCTGCCCATGGCCGCCAACCTGGTCTCCGCCGGCTTCGCCGTGCGCGGCTACGACCGCAGCCCCCAGCAGACCGACCGCTTCGCCGAGCAGGGCGGCAGGGCCGCATCCTCGCCCGCCGAGGCCGTGTCCGGCGCCGACGTCGTCATCACCATGGTCCCCGACTCGCCCGACGTCGAGGAGGCGATGTTCTCCACCGGCGGGGTGTTCGACAGCGCGGCGACCGGCGCCCTGGTGATCGACATGAGCACCATCCGCCCCGACACCGCGCGCACCGTCGCCGAAGAGGGCGCCAAGCGCGGCCTGCGCGTCCTCGACGCGCCGGTCAGCGGCGGCGAGGCCGGTGCGATCGAGGGCGTGCTGTCCATCATGGTCGGCGGGGACGCCGCCGACTTCGACGCCGCCGCCGACGTATTCGCCCCGCTGGGCACCGCCGTGCTGGTGGGGCCCTCGGGCGCGGGCCAGACGGTCAAGGCCGCCAACCAGCTCATCGTCGCCGGCAACATCCAACTGGTGGCCGAGGCCCTGGTGTTCCTGGAGGCCCACGGCGTCGAGACCGAAGCCGGCCTGCGCGTGCTCAACGGGGGCCTGGCCGGCAGCACCGTGCTCACCCGCAAGGGCGAGGCGATGCGCCACCGCCGATTCGAGCCCGGGTTCCGCATCGCGCTGCACGACAAGGACATGGGCATCGTCACCGCCGCCGCCCGCGAAGCGGGCGTGCCCATTCCGATGGGGGCGCTGGTGGCGCAGTTCATCGGCGCGCTCAAGGCGCAGGGCCACGGCGGCCTCGACCACTCGGCGCTGCTCAAGCTGGTCGACCAGCTCGCCGCCGAGCAGAAGTAGATCCGGTGGCCGCCGGCGGAGGGCGGCGTCTGCTCCGCGGTGCGACCGCGGAGGGGCGCCCCGGGTGTTGGCCGCACCCGGCGTTCCGCCGGCGGCCCCTGAAACCCCACTAGCACCGAAGGGTTCAGCGAACATGGTACAGATGCCCGCGATGAACGCCGTTGTCGAGGTCCTCAAGTCCGAGGGCGTCGACACCGCGTTCGGCTGCCCGGGAGCAGCGGTCCTCCCCCTCTACAAGGCCCTTGAGGAGGTGGGCGGGATCGAGCACCTGACCGTCCGCCACGAAGAGGGCGCCACCCACATGGCCGACGGCTGGGCGCGCACCAACGGCGGCGTCGGAGTGGCCATCGGCACCTCCGGCCCCGCCGGAACCAACATGATCACCGGCCTCTACACCGCGATGGCCGACTCCATCCCGATCGTCTGCATCACCGGGCAGAACGTCTCGACCAAGCTGCACCAGGAGGCCTTCCAGGCGGTCGACATCGTCGACATCGCCGCTCCGGTGACCAAGTGGGCCGTCCAGCTCAAGGAGGCCGGCCAGGCGCCGTGGATCTTCCGCGAGGCCTTCCGGATCGCCCGCGAAGGGCGGCCCGGGCCGGTGCTGGTCGACCTGCCCCTGGACATCGCGCAGCAGGTCGTCGAGTACGACCCCGCCATCGACGCGCCCCTGGCGATCCACCCCGTCCTGCCGCACCCGCCGCGCGTCGAGCGGGCGCTGGACATGCTCCTGGAGGCCGAGCGGCCGCTGATCCTGGCGGGGGGCGGCGTGGTCATCTCCGAGGCCGCCGACGCGCTGCGCGAGGTCGCCGAGTACCTGAACATCCCGGTGCAGACCACGCTGATGGGCAAGGGCGCGTTCGACGAGGACAGTCCGCTCTTCGCCGGCATGACCGGCATCCAGACCTCCCAGCGCTACGGCAACGCCTCCTTCCTGGAGTCGGACCTGGTGCTGGCCGTGGGAGCCCGCTTCGGCGACCGCCACACCGGCAAGCTGGACGTCTACCGCGGCGACCGGCGGTTCATCCACGTCGACATCGAGCCCACCCAGCTGGGCAGGGTGTTCGAGCCCGACCTGGGCGTGGTCTCCGACGCCGCCCTGTTCCTCAAGGCGCTGGCCGAACGCGCCTCCCGGCGCGGGCCCGCGCGCGAGCCGGGCCCGTGGGTGGCGCGCGTCAACAGCCTCAAGTCCGAGCTGGGCCGCCGCGAGGACTTCGACTCGGCCCCGATCAAGGCGCCGCGGGTCTACAAGGAGATCAACGAGGCCTTCGGCCCCGAGACCTACTTCGTCACCGCGATCGGGCTGTACCAGATCTGGGGAGGCCAGCACCAGAAGGCCCACCTGCCCCGCCACTACCAGGTCTGCGGCCAGGCGGGCCCGCTGGGCTGGGAGATCCCCGCGGCCATCGGCGTCAAGAAGGCGCTCAAGCGCACCGACCCGGACGCCGAGGTGGTGGGCGTGGTCGGCGACTACAGCTTCCAGTACACGGTGGAGGAGCTGGCGGTCGCCGCCCAGTACGACGTGCCCTTCGTGCTCATCATGCTCAACAACGAGTACCTGGGGCTGATCCGCCAGGCCGAGATCCCCTACGGCATGAACTACCAGGTCGACATCCACTACGACGACTACGGCACCGACAACGTCAAGATCATGGAGGCCTACGGCTGCACCGGGCGCAGAGTCACCGAGCCCGGCGACCTCCGCGGCGCCCTCGACTGGGCGCGCAAGGAGGCCCAGCGCACCTCGCGCCCGGTGCTCGTGGAGGTCATGATCGAACGAGAGGCCAACACGCCGCACGGGCCGGCCATCGACGCCGTCAAGGAGTTCGAGCCGCTGCCCGGAGCCACCGCCTGAGCCGGCGGTGCGGTGCCGGGTGGGGCGGCCGGCACCGCACCGTCTCACGAGGAGGTGACCGCCAGTGGGCGCCCCGGACTTCCGGCGCCTGCCCGACCTCGCCCTGCGCAGCCGGGGCGGGGCCGTCGTGCACGCCAGTGACGAGTCGTTCGCCGAGCGCGAGAACCTGATCAAGCCGGAGCCGCCGGGGTTCGACCCCGCAGCCTTCGGCCATAAGGGCAAGGTCTACGACGGCTGGGAGACCCGGCGCCGCCGCGGCCCCGGCCACGACCACGCGGTCGTGCGCCTGGCCGCACCCGGGATCGTGCACGGCGTGGTCGTCGACACCGCCCACTTCACCGGCAACCATCCGCCCGAGGTTTCGGTGGAGGCCGCAGGCCTGGAGGGCCACCCCGACACCGGCGCGCTGCTCGCGGCCGAGTGGACGACCCTGGTGGCCCGCACCGCGGTCGCCGCCGGCACCGCCAACGCCCTCGCCGTCGACGACCCGCATCGCTACACCCACGTGCGGCTGAGCATCTACCCGGACGGCGGCGTGGCGCGGCTGCGGGTGCACGGCGAGGTGGTCGCCGACCCGCGGCTGCTGGTCGCCGGTGCGCAGGACCTGGCGGCACTGGTCACCGGTGGGCGCGTGCTGGCCTGCAGCAACGACTACTACGGCGCCCCCGAGAACGCCATCGCGCCGGGCTCGGCCCGCACCATGGGCGAGGGCTGGGAGAACGCGCGGCGCCGCGGTCCAGGAAACGACTTCCTGGAGATCGCCCTGGCGGCCGCCGGAGAGCCGCGGCTGCTGGAGGTGGACACCTCCTACTTCCTGCACAACGCCCCGGCCGAGGCCGCCGTCAGCGGCGCCGAGGAGGCCGAGGGGCCGGGGGAGTGGTTCCCGCTGCTGGAGCGGACCCCGCTGCGGCCCGACACGCCGCACCGCTTCGTCGTTGCGGCGCCGCGCCCGGCCGCGCGGCTTCGGCTGGACGTCTACCCCGACGGCGGCGTCGCCAGGTTCCGCGCGCTGGGCCCGCTCACCGCAGCGGGGCGGGCGGCGCTGTGGGTGCGCTGGCTCAACACGCTGCCCGCGGCCCAGGCGCGCGAGGCGCTGGCAGAGCTGGGCCTGACGCGGCGGCAGGCCGCCGAGCTGCTGGAGCGGCGGCCGGTGGAGACCGCCGCCGAGCTGCCCGAACCGCTGGCCGCAGTGATCCGCGGCTGAGGCGGGCGCCCGGCGCGCGAACGCGCACCGGGTCGCCGGATCCGCCGGTTCTCCGCCGCAGGTGCGGCGGCCCCGGGTCGATGCCGTTCCCGGCAACATCGGTGTGTTCGGCCCGGGTCCGGCCCTTCTCCGCCGCGCCGGGCCCGGCGCCGGTGCGCCCCGCCCCCTGTGCCTCACGGCCGCGGCCGGTTCTGCTACGGTGGCAGACACTATGCTGCGCGAGCTGCTCCTCCTTAGCGGCCGCGGCGGGGGTCGGTAGCAAGGTCGGCTCCCTCGCCGCGGGGCTTCGGCGTGTTCTGAGTCGGCCGCTAGACCGTGAGCTTCCGCCCGCCCCCTCCTGTTCCGGAGGGAGACGCCGGGCGTCGCAGATTCCCAAGGAGCCTTTCCCATGGTGCCGCAGCAGCAACCCAGTGGTATGCCCGTCCACCGCTACCGCCCCTTTCCGGCCGTCGACCTGCCCGACCGCACGTGGCCCTCGAAGACCATCACCTCCGCGCCGCGCTGGCTGTCCACCGACCTGCGCGACGGCAACCAGGCGCTGATCGAGCCGATGGACCCCCAGCGCAAGCACGAGATCTTCGCGCTGCTGGTCCGCATGGGCTACAAGGAGATCGAGGTCGGCTTCCCGGCCGCCAGCCAGACCGACTTCGACTTCGTACGCAGCCTGGTCGAGAACGACCTGATCCCCGACGACGTGCAGATCTCGGTGCTGACCCAGGCCCGCCCGGACCTGATCGAGCGCACCGTGCAGAGCCTGGTCGGCGCCAAGCGCTCCACCGTGCACCTGTACAACGCGACCGCTCCGGAGTTCCGCCGGGTCGTCTTCGGCGTCGACCGCGAGGCCTGCAAGGCGATCGCCGTCGACGGCACCCGGGCGGTCGTGGACTGCATCGAGCGCTACCTGGGCGAGTCCGAGTACGTCGGCTACGAGTACTCGCCGGAGATCTTCATCGACACCGAGCTGGACTTCGCCCTGGAGGTCTGCGAGGCCGTCATGGACGTGTGGCGGCCCGGACCCGGCCGCGAGATCATCCTGAACCTGCCGGCCACCGTCGAGCGCGCCACGCCCAACGTCTACGCCGACCAGATCGAGTGGATGAGCCGCAACCTGTCGCGCCGCGAGTACGTGTGCCTGTCGGTGCACCCGCACAACGACCGCGGCACCGGCATCGCCTCGGCCGAGCTGGGGGTGATGGCCGGCGCCGACCGCGTCGAAGGCTGCCTGTACGGCCACGGCGAGCGGACCGGCAACGTCGACCTGGTCACCCTGGGCATGAACCTGTTCAGCCAGGGCGTCGACCCGATGATCGACTTCTCCGACATCGACACCGTGCGGCGCATCGTCGAGCACTGCACGCAGATGCCCGTCGCGCCGCGCCACCCCTACGGCGGCGACCTGGTCTACACTGCCTTCTCCGGCTCGCACCAGGACGCCATCAAGAAGGGCCTGACCGCGCTGGAGGAGGACGCCGCCGCCGCGGGAACCCCCGTGGCCGAGTACCCCTGGGGCGTGCCCTACCTGCCCATCGACCCCAAGGACGTCGGCCGCAACTACGAGGCCGTCATCCGCGTCAACAGCCAGTCCGGCAAGGGCGGGGTCTCCTATATCCTGCACCGCGACCACGCCCTGGACGTGCCGCGCCGCATGCAGATCGAGTTCTCGCACAAGGTCCAGGAGTTCACCGACGCCGAGGGCGGGGAGTTCGACGGCGAGCGGATCTGGGAGATCTTCACCCAGACCTACCTGAACGACGACGGCCCCGTGGGTGTGCTGGCGCACCGCTCGGAGACGGCCGAGGACGGCGGCTACCGCATCAGCGCCGACGTCCGGGCGCACGGGGAGATCCGCGAGATCGCCGGCGCCGGCCAGGGGCCGATCTCGGCGTTCTGCGACGCACTGACCGACGTCGACGTCAAGGTGCGGGTGCTGGACTATGTCGAGCACTCCCTGGACGTGGGCAGCGACGCCCGCGCGGCCGCCTACGTCGAGACCGAGATCGACGGGCGCACCGTGTGGGGAGTGGGGATCCACCACAACATCACCACGGCCTCGCTGAAGGCCGTCTGCAGCGCCATCGGGCGCGCGCAGGCCGAGGCGGCGGCCGAGTAGCCGCGGCCCGGCCGGGTGCCGGCAAGCGGCGGCGCCGACACGTCCGTGCCGGCGCCGCCGCTTCGCCGTGTGCGGCCGGCCTCAGCCTCGGCCGAAGTTCTGCGCCCACTTGGTGTCGGTCTCGCCGACCCCCACCTCGGTGTTGTCGCAGTTGAGGATGTTGGCTCGGTGGCCGGGGCTGTCCATCCAGCCCTCCATCACCGACTCGGCGGAGGTGTAGCCCGCCGCGACGTTCTCGCCGGACCAGGAGCCGTAGCCGGCGTCCTCGGCGCGCTCGGCGGGCCCTTCGCCGTCGGGGTTCTCGTGGGCCATGTAGTCGCGCTCGGCCATGTCCCGGCTGTGGGCCTCCGAGGCGGCGGTCAACCGGGGGTCCACCTGCAGCGGTCCGCATCCGGCCTCGGCACGCCTGTCGTTGGCGATGGACACCACCTGCTGGGCCAGCGTCGACGGCTGTGAGCCGCCGTCGGGGGAGCCCGATCCGGATCCGGAACCGCCTCCGGAGCCGCCGTCCTGCGACCCGTCGCCGGACTCGGAGCCGTCCTGCTCGTCGTCGGGCCGCTGGGAGGGGGCCAGCGTGGCACCGCCCTCGATCACCGCGTCGGGCTCCGGCTCGCCCGTTCCGGCATCGCCGGGGTCCCCGGGTGCGGCTTCCTGGCCGCCCTGGCCGTTCTGCCCGTCCTGCGGTGCGCCGCCGCTCTGCCGGTCGTCGAAGAAGTCGTCGGGGGCCGGAGGCAGCGCTTCGTCGGCGCCCGGCGCGGGCGCCGCACCGGCCTGGGTCCCCTGGGTGAGGGGGTTCTCCGACGGCGGCCCGGCCGCCAGGACCATCGCCGCCGCAAGGCCGAGTCCCGCGGGGACCGCGACCAAGGCGGCGACGAGCGGCCGCCGGAACCCGCGCCTGCCCCGCGCCCCCTCGGGCCTTCGCGGAGAGGACCGCTCCCGGTCCCTGCGTCCGCTCCTCCTCCGCTGTCCGCGCCGTCCTCGTGTCATCGCGTCGCGCCCCATTCGCTAGGAATTGGTCGTTACTTGCGCGTGATCGTAGAGCAAATTGAGACATATGGGGAACGCCGGACGTGGTTTGCGTGGTTTGTCGCATCCGGATGCGGGGAGGGGGCGCGGATTCAGCGGCGCGCGCGTGCGCCGCGCGGGAGGGCCCGCCCCGCCCGGAGCGGTCCGCGGCCGGCGCGTCCCGCCGGACGTGCGCGGCGGGGGCCGGGATCCGCGACAATGGGGGAGTGAGCCTTTACCGTGACGAGGGAGTCGTCCTCCGCACCCAGAAGCTGGGCGAGGCCGACCGCATCGTCACACTGCTGACCCGGCGCACCGGGCTGGTCCGCGCGGTGGGCAAGGGGGTGCGCCGCACCAAGTCGCGGTTCGGCGCCCGCCTGGAGCCCTTCAGCCACGTCGACGTGCAGCTCTACACCGGCCGCACACTCGACGTCATCACCCAGGCCGAGACCGTGCGCGCCTACGGTGAGGCCGTCGTGGGCGACTACTCGCGCTATACCGCGGCCACCGCCATGCTGGAGACCGCCGAGAAGATCGTGGTGGTCGAGAAGGACCCGGCGCTGCGCCAGTTCCTGCTGCTGATCGGCGCGCTGCGTACCCTCGGCGAGGGCACCCACGACTCCCGCATGGTGCTGGACGCCTATCTGCTGCGCTCGCTGGCGGTGGCCGGGTACGCGCCCGCCCTGCAGGAGTGCGCCCAGTGCGGCACGCGCGGGCAGCACCGCGCCTTCGCCGTGCACGCCGGAGGCTCGGTGTGCTCGGTGTGCCGCCCCCACGGCGCCACCCACCCCGCTGCACCGACCCTCCAGCTGATGCTGGCGCTGCTCGGCGGCGACTGGCCCGCGGCCGACGCCAGCGAGGAGCGCCACCGCAACGAGTGCAGCGGGCTGGTGGCCGCCTACCTCCAGTGGCACCTGGAGAACGGAATCCGATCGCTGCGTCTTGTGGAGCGCTCTTGAGCCTGTTCAACACCTCGTCCACCGCCCGCTCCTACCGGCCGCCCAACCCGCATCCCAGCGGAGCGCGGCCGCCGCGGCTGCCCAAGGAGCTGATCCCGCGCCACGTGGCGATCGTCATGGACGGCAACGGGCGCTGGGCCAAGGACCGCGGCCTGGCCCGCACCGAGGGCCACCGGGCGGGGGAGAGCTCGCTGTTCGACGTGGTCGAGGGCGCTCTGGAGCTGGGTGTGGACTGCGTGTCGGCCTACGCCTTCTCCACCGAGAACTGGAAGCGCTCGCCGGACGAGGTGCGCTTCCTCATGGGCTTCAACCGCGAGGTGATCCGCCGCCGCCGCGACGAGCTGCACGCCATGGGTGTGCGGGTCCGCTGGGCCGGGCGGCGCGGGCGGCTGTGGAAGAGCGTCATCTCCGAACTGGAGGACGCCGAGGAGACGACCAGGGACAACACCGCGCTGACCCTGCAGTTCTGCGTCAACTACGGCGGGCGCGCCGAGATCGCCGACGCCGCGGCGGCCATCGCCCGAAAGGCCGCGGCCGGGCGCCTCAACCCCGACCGGATCAACGAGGCCACGGTGGCCGAGCACCTCGACGAGCCGGAGCTGCCCGACGTCGACCTGTTCCTGCGCTCCTCCGGCGAGCAGCGCACCTCCAACTTCCTGCTGTGGCAGTCGGCCTACGCCGAGATGGTCTTCCTGGACACCCTGTGGCCCGACTTCGACCGGCGGCACCTCTGGCACGCCTGCGAGATCTACGCCAGCCGCGACCGGCGCTACGGCGGCGCCGTGCCCAACCCGGTCGAACCCGGCCCCGCGGACGGCACGGTGAGCGGGCGCGACCCCGGGGAGGCGCGGTGAGCCCCCTGGACCTGGACCGCCGCACGCTGGACCTCGTGGCTCTGGGCGACAGCTTCACCGAAGGTGTGGGCGATCCCTACCCGCCCGAGGACGCCGGCGCCGCGGTCCGCTACCGCGGCTGGGCCGACCGCTTCGCCGAGCACCTGGCCGCGCGCGTGCCGGAGCTGCGTTACGCCAACCTGGCCGTGCGCGGCAAGCTGATGCGCCAGATCGTCGAGGACCAGCTGCCCCGCGCCGTCGAGCTGGCCCCCGATCTGGTCACCCTCTCCGCCGGCGGCAACGACCTGCTGCGGCCCGGCGGCGACCCCGACCGGCTCGCCCGCGTGCTGGAGCGCGCGGTGCGCCGGCTGCGTGCTACCGGAGCCGACGTCGTGCTGTTCACCGGCGTCAACTTCAGCGCCGGTTTCATGCGCCTGCGCATCGGCACGTTCGCCCGCTACTACCTGAACATCCGCGCCATCGCCGACCGCCACGGCTGCTACCTGGTGGACCAGTGGTCGATGGACGCGCTGACCGACCCTCGCGCCTGGGACGCCGACCGGCTGCACATGTCGCCCGAGGGCCACCGCCGGCTTGCGGCGAAGGTCGCGGAGGCCGTCGGCGCGCCCGTCGGGGGCGGCCACGAGGCGTGGCCGCCCGCGCCTCCGCCGGACCGCCGCGCCGCGCGCCGCGCCGACGCGCGGTGGGCCCGCGAGCACCTCGTGCCGTGGCTGGGGCGGCGGCTGACCGGGCGCTCCTCCGGCGACGGCGTCACCGCCAAGCGCCCCGAGCTGGAGCCTCTCCCCGCAACGGGGCGCGCCGGGGCGCCACAGGGCGAAGGCGGCGGCCGCGAGAGGGCCGACCGCGCGGGATAGGCGCCTGGCAGCGGGTTTCGGGGGTGGCGTGAGAGTCGTTACAGATCCCGCACACCCTCGAACCTACTGTCGCGTAACCCGAGGTCGGCGATGCATCATCGAACACTATGAGCGGGTTTTCGAACGGGCGCGACATCGTCTCCTACGTCGCGCTGGGCGACAGTTTCACCGAGGGCATGGACGACCCGTACCCGGGGCCTGAGGGAACCGGCGAGGTGCGCTACCGCGGCTGGGCCGACCGGCTCGCCGAGCACCTCGCCGCCACCTGCGGCGAGGTCCGCTACGCCAACCTCGCCGTTCGCGGCAGGCTCATCCGCCCCATCGTCGAGCACCAGGTCCCGCGCGCCGTCGAGCTGCGCCCGGACCTGGTGACCCTGTGCGCCGGGGGCAACGACATCATCCGCCCCGGCGCCGACCCCGACCTGACCGCGCGGATCTTCGAGGCCGCTGTGCGCCGGTTGGCCGCCACCGGAGCCCGCGTCGTCGTCTTCACCGGCATGGACACCGCGTTCCAGCCGGTCATGCGCCACCTGCGCGGCAAGATCGCCACGTACAACATGCACCTGCGCGCGATCGCCGACCACTACGGCTGCGACGTGGTGGATCTGTGGAGCATGCGGGTCCTGCAGGACCACCGCGCCTGGAGCGAGGACCGGCTTCACCTCTCGCCCGAGGGCCACCGCCGCATCGCGCTGCGGGTCTGCGAGATTCTCGACGCCTCGCCGCCGGAGGACTGGCGCGCTCCGTGGCCCGCCGAGGACCCGCGCCCGTGGCGCGCGGCCCGCCAGGAGGACCTGCTGTGGGCGCGGGAGTACCTCGTGCCCTGGATCGGCCGGCGGCTGGCCGGGCGCTCCTCCGGCGACGGGCGCGCGGCCAAGCGGCCCGCGCTGGAACCGCTGCAGCCGGCGCGGCGGGGAGGCTGACGCAGGCGCCGCACCCGCGCGGCGGGGGTCGGCGGGAGCCGCGCCGCGCGCGGCCGCCGGCGTTTCAGTCGGCGGCGGCGCACGCCGCGCAGGTGCCGAACACCTCGACGGTGTGCGTGATGTCGGTGAAGCCGTGCTGGGCGCCTACCGTGTCGGCCCAGCGCTCCACCTGCGGCCCCTCGACCTCCACGGCCTTGCCGCACGTGCGGCAGACCAGATGGTGGTGGTGGGTGTCGGTGATGCAGGCGCGGTAGACGGCCTCGCCGTCGCCGGTGCGCAGGACGTCGATCTCGCCGGAGTCGCTCAGGGCCTGCAGCGCCCGGTAGACGGTGGTCAGTCCGATCTTCGAGCCCTCCGAGCGCAGGTCCGCGTAGAGGTCCTGGGCGCTGCGGAACCCGGTGCTCTCGTTGAGGGCCTGGCGTACGGTCTCGCGTCGTGTGCTCATGGTGCTACGCCCCCCTGCTCGGTCTGGGGAATCGTACCGGGAGCGGGAGCGCCCTCGCCGCCGCGGGTGCGGCGGGCGGAGCCCCGCACGCCGCGCACCAGGTAGCCGACCGCCACCGCCGCCGCGAAGACGGCCAGGGTCAGCAGGACGATCGCCGCACCCGGCGCCACATCGGCGTAGTAGGCCGTGGAGAGCCCGCCCAGCGCCGAGACGACGCCGATGGCCACGGCCAGCGCCAGGGTGATCCGGAAACTGCGGCTGAGCTGCTGGGCGGCGGCCACCGGCACGACCATCAGCGCGCTGACCAGCAGCACGCCCACCACCCGCATGGACAGCACGACGGTCAGGGCGGCGGTGACGGCGACGATCAGGCTCAGCAGGCGCACCGGCAGCCCGTGGGCGCGGGCGACCTCCTCGTCCTGGCAGAGCACGAACAGCTCGCGGCCGAAGTAGCCCACGGTGCCCAGCACCAGCGCCGCCAGCACCGCGACCATCGCGATGTCGCCGCCGCTGACCGTGCTGACGGAGCCGAACAGGTAGGAGGTCAGCGTGGCGGTGGTGGTCCCCGGCGCCAGCCCGATCAGCAGCACGCCGCCGGCGATGCCGCCGTAGAACAGCAGCGCCAGGGCGATGTCGCCGCTGGTGCGCGCCCGTACCCGCACCAGCTCGATCAGCACGGCGCCCAGCGCGGCGACGATCGCCGCGGTGAGCACCGGCGAGGTGCTGGTGAGGAAGCCCAGCGCCACACCGGTCAGCGCCACGTGCCCGATGCCGTCGCCCAGCAGCGCCAGCCGGCGCTGCACGAGGAACGTGCCGATGACCGGCGCGACCATGCCCACCAGTACGGCGGCCATGAGCGCGCGCCGCATGAAGTCGAGCTGGAGCATCTCAGCCACGGCGCGGAACCCCGATGTCGGGCAGCGCCGCCGAGGCGTGCTCGGGGTCGGCGTGCGGGTGGACGTGGTCGTGACCGGGCCGGGCGCACTCGCCCTCGGGCCGGGGCGGCGCGCCGTCGTGGGCCACGTGTCCGCCGGAGAGGACCACGCTGCGCCCGATCAGCGGCTCCAGCGGGCCCGGCTCGTGCAGTACCAGGACGACGGTGGCGCCCTGCGCGCCCAGGCGCGTGACCGTGCGGGCGAGCGCGCGCTGGCTGGCGGCGTCGACGCCGGCCATCGGCTCGTCCATGAAGAAGGTGTCGGGCCGCGCGGCCAGGGCGCGGGCGATCAGCACCCGCTGCTGCTGGCCGCCGGAGAGCTCGTGCACGGAGTCGCGGGCGCGGTCGGCGAGGTCGACCGCCTCCAGCGCCTCGTCGACCGCCGCTCGCTCGTCGGGGGTCGCGCGGTGCAGCCGGCGCCGCCGGGCCACCTGCCCGGACGTCACGACCTCGCGCACCGTGGCGGGAACGCCGCCGCCCGCCGAGAGGCGCTGGGGGACGTAGCCGATCCTGCCCCAGTCGCGGAAGCCGCGCAGCGGCGCGCCGTGCAGTTCGACCCGGCCGGCGGAGAGCGGGACCAGCCCGAGCATCGCGCGCATCAGCGTGGACTTTCCCGAGCCGTTGGGGCCCAGGATCGCCAGGGTCTGGCCGGCGGGGACCTCCAGGCTCACCCCGTCGAGGACGGTCGCGCGGTCGTAGGCGACGGCGGCGTCGACCACGCGGACCGCCGGGGCAGGGCCGTCGGACGCGCGGCCGTGCGCGGGCGCACCGGTGGTAAGTGTGGACACTCGACAAGTATGGAGAAAACGAAAACGATTGTCAAAATTGCGGGAGCTGTCACGAGGAGCGCCGCGGCGCCTCCCGTGCCCGTCCGCGCGGTGCTCGCGGGAGCGGGCGTCCTCAGAACAGGCCGCTCTGCAGCAGGCCCAGGCCCAGCAGCACCGCGACGGCGGCCACCCGCATGACGCGCTCGCCGCTGCGCAGGCGCGGCCACGTCAGAAAGGCCAGCCAGCCGAAGAACGCCGCGAGCAGGATGAGCAGTACGGCGCCGGCCACCCCCGCCAGGACCAGGCCCGCGATGAGGACGACGCCCATCACCGCCGGCAGCAGCAGGCGCGGCGCGTTGTGCAGCCATACCAGCGGAACGGCGCTGCGCCGTTCGACCTCCCGGCGGAACCGGGAGGCGCCGGGTGTGTAGAACGTGTCGCCGGCCGGCAGCGGTCGCGGCGCACCGGCCGCGCCCCGGTCGGAGGGGCGGCCCGATCCCGGCTTCCTGCGCTTGGCTGCCACGGTCTCCACGACCTCCTCCGCCCTGCGGACCGCGCCCCGACGGGGCCGCTGCTGTCCGCAAAAGCATAGGTCGTACGGCGACCCGCCGGCAGGCCCGGGCTGGCCCCCGATGCCGCTCCCGGCGCCCCCGCGACCGCCCGCGGTGCGGATGCGCCGCGCAGCGGCACGGCGTGCGGCGGCGGCACGCGGGCCGCGTTATCCTGGTCGTCGACGCGGAGACGCCTGCCGCCCAGCGGCAAGACACCCGGATCCGCGTCGCACACGTCCGTGCCGGGTGAACGCGCCCGGGTCTTCTCAGCGAAATCCAAGCTGCCGACGATATACACGGTCGATCGTAGCCAGGGCGGCGCAGACCTCGGTTCCTGCGGATTCGGTGCGGGTCCTGCCGGCTCTCGCGGTCCGGGCACCAGGCGACGAAGCGGGGGAGTCCGATGCGCGACCGCAGGGGGCCGCCGCGGGGCCGGGAGGCGGCCGTAAGCCGCTGAACGGCGGTCGTGGCGGAGATTTACCGATCACTTACGCACGGTGACCTAGGTTGGCTCCCCATCGCCGCGGTGCCCCGCCGTCCGATCCACGTGCTCCGCAGCAGAAACGTCGGGAGATAGTTTTTCCGTGCCGAAGTTCAGCGTGATCGTGACCTTCGACGTCACCGAGCCGCATCTGCAGGACAGCCTCGACTCCCTGGCGCGCCAGGACCAGAGCCGCGACGACATCGAGGTCGTCCTCGTGCCGGTGGCGCCCTGGACCGGCCCGGCCGGCGGCGGCGCGGAGCCCGGCCGCGGGGACGCCGGCGGGCGCTCCTCCGCCGCGGGCGAGGACGTCGACACCGACGACGACCCCGACGCCGAGGACGGCGCTGACACCGGCGACGAGCAGCTGCAGGAGACCGCGGAGGAAGAGGGCGACGAGGCGGTCGACACCGCGCGCGCCGAGGGGCTGGCCACCGCGCGCGAGTTCGCCGCCGCACCGCCCGAGGGCCTGTCCGTGCCGCCCGTACGGGAGCCCGCCGAGTCCCATCGCGCGGCCCGGTCCGCCGGCGCGGCCGCGTCCGCGGGCGAGTACCTGATGTTCCTGCCCGGCGGGGACAAGCTGAGCAGCTACGCGATCTCCTACCTGGGCACAGCTCTCGAGGAGTCCGGCTCCGACCTCGCCACCGGCGACATCTACCGGTTCAACGAGCTGGGCAGCCGGCCCTCCTCGGCGCACCGGAGCGTGTTCGCCAAGACGCGCACCCGCGTGGACGTGCACGCGCTGAACCCGCTGCTCTCCGACCGCCGCCACGGCAACAAGCTGTGGCGGCGCGGCTTTTGGGACCGCCTGCCCGCGGACGACCTCGCCCCCGCACCCGGTTCGGGGCACGACCCCGACCACGACACCGACCTCGACGTGGTGCGGGCCCTCTTCGCCGCCGGCGCCGTCGACGTGCTCGCCGCTCCGGTCTACCTGCTGCGCGACCGCTCCGTCGGCGACGACCTGAGCACGGAGGCCGCCGTCTCCCGGCGCCTGACCGCGCTCACCGCGCTGTCGGGCGCGCTCACCGGCCCCGACCGCGACCTGTGGGACGCCCGTGCGCTGCGCGGCGACCTGCGCTCCGTCCTGCTGCGCCTGGACTCTGCCGACGACGGCATGCGCCGGCGGTTCCTCGACCTCGCCAACACCTACCTCGGAGCCGTCTCGCGCGAGGTCCTGGACGGCCTCGCGCCCCTGCACCGGCTCAACTGGTTCCTGGTGCGCAAGCGCCAGGAGGACCGCCTGCTGGAGGCGATCACCTTCCAGAAGAGCGTGGAGCTGAAGAAGGCGCCCGTCGTCCGCCGCGGCCTGCACTACTACATGCGCTACCCCTTCTTCGAGGACGCCGAGGCCGGCGTTCCGCGCGAGGTCTACCGCGCCGACTCCGAGCTCAAGGTCCGGCAGAAGACCGAGTCCCTCGAGTGGCGCGGCGGGCGGCTGGTGGTCTCCGGCCGCGTCGGCGTCGTCCACCTGCGCGCGGCCCGCCGCTGGCAGCAGCAGCTCTTCGCGTTCGCGGTCAACACCGAGACCGGACGGCGCATCCCCGTCGCCGTCAAGGTGCGCCGTGCCGCCGAGTACCGCCTGCCCGACGTGCCCTCGGCCGCCCGGCACGACTACGGCGGCTTCGAGATCAGCCTCGACCCGGCACGGCTGCGCAGCTCGGGACGGTGGCAGGCGGCCGACTGGCAGCTGGAGCTGGTCGTGGTCAACCGCGGTCTGGTGCGCCGGCGCATCGTGGGCAACCCCGTCAGCGGCCCGCCCGAGCGCCCGCCCTACCACCGGGTCGCCGAGGACGTGTGGATCCGCCCGACCTGGAGCAGCGGGCGCAAGCTGACCGTCTCGGTCGCGCCGGTGCAGGCCCGCCTGACCGAGCACCGCCTCAGCGACGCGGGTGCGCGGCCCGAGCTGGTGCTCGAAGGCGACTTCGTCGGCCCGCCCGCGGCCGAGGCGGACCGGCTGCGGCTGACCCGCAAGCCGGGCACCACGCGGCTGGACTACCCCCTGGAGGTCGACGGCGCCCGCTACTGCGCGCGGGTTCCGGTGGACGACCTGGTCGACAACGCGGTGGACGAGGGCGCCCGGAGGCTGCGCCAGGAGCTGTGGCAGGCCGAGCTGGTCTCGCCGGACGGCCGCGCCGCCTCGGTGGCGGTGCCCGACGAGGTCCAGTCCGCCTCCTACGCCGCCGTGGACGGCTACCACGAGGTCGCCGTCCAGCGCACGACCAGCGGCTACCTGCGGCTGCGCGGGGGATGGGCCCACCCCGTGGTCCGCGACGTGTCCTGGTCGGGGCGCAACCTGGTGCTGGAGGGCCACTACTCCGCCCGGTCCCGTGCCGAGCTGGTGTTCCAGGCGCTGGGCCGCGACGAGGAGCACCCCGTTGCGCTGACGCGCGACGGCTCCTTCTTCAGCGCCAGGTTCACCCCGGCCGACATCCCGACGCTCTCGGGCACGCTGCCGCTGTCCGCCGGCAGCTACCAGCTGCGCGCGCGGGTGCGCCGCGACGACGGCCCGGTGACCGACATCGGCGCGGAGGTCGACGCCGACCTGCTGCGCCGCCTGCCGCTGCGCATGGAGACCCCCGAACGCACCTTCGCCTTCGAGGACACCGGCAGCGAGCGGCCCATGCTGCGCGTCAGCAGCGACCTGCGCCCCGAGGAGAAGGGCGACTTCGCGCAGCGGCGGCTGCGCGAGACCGTCTACCCGGCGCTGCGCAGCGAGCCCGTGCAGCCCGGCATCCTCTTCGACAGCTACACCGGCCGGCAGTTCTCCGACAGCCCGCACAGCATATACTCCGAGCTGCGCTCCCGCGGCTCCTGGGCTGATCACCCGATGTCGTGGCTGGTCAAGGACGGCCAGGTGAACCTCCCCGAGGACCTGTCCCCGGTGCGCCACAACGGCCGCGACTTCTACGAGGCGCTGGCCCGCACCTCCCATCTGGTGACCAACTCCCGCCAGCCGGCGTGGTTCACCCGCCGCCCCGGCCAGGTCGTCGTGCAGACCTGGCACGGCTCGATGCTCAAGCGCATCGGCTTCGACATCGAGAACATCCGGGGCAAGTCCCGCGACTACCACGAGAAGCTGGCCTGGGAGACCCGGCAGTGGGACTACCTGGTCTCGCCGAGCCCGTGGGCGACCCCCATCCTGCGCCGCGCGTTCCGCTTCGAGGGCGAGATCCTGGAGACCGGCTACCCGCGCAACGACATCTTCTTCTCTGCCCGGCGCGACGAGATCGCCGAGCGCACGCGGCGGCGCCTGGGCCTGCCCGAGGGCAAGAAGGTGGTGCTCTACGCGCCCACCTGGCGCGACGACAAGTACTACACCCGCGGCAAGCACAAGCTCGACCTGCACCTGGACCTGCGGCGGATGTACGAGAAGCTCGGCGACGACCACGTGCTGCTGGTCCGCCGCCATCCGCGCGTCGTCGACAGCGTGCCGATCGTGGGGCGCGACTTCGTCTACGACGTGTCGCTCTACCCGGAGATCATGGAGCTGTTCCTGATCACCGACGTCCTCGTCACCGACTACTCGTCGATGATGTTCGACTTCGCCAACACCGGCCGCCCGATGCTGTTCTTCACCTACGACATCGAGAGCTACCGCGACAACCTGCGCGGCTTCTACTTCGACTTCGAGGAGACGGCGCCCGGACCGCTGCTGCGCCACTCCGACGACGTCATCGGAGCCCTGCTGGACGCCGACGAGGTGGCCGACCGGTACGCCGGCACCTACAAGGCGTTCACCGACCGCTTCTGCCCCCTGGACGACGGCGGCGCGTCGGCCCGGGTGGTGGACCGGGTCTTCGGCGAGGGCTGATCCGTGCAGGCGCCGGCCGGGCCCCGCTTTCGGGTCCGGGCGGTGCCCGCGGGGTGAGAGTATGGGCCGGTGATCGTGGTCACCCGTTACACCGTGCCCGAGGGCGAGCAGGACGCGTTCCTCGCCGGCGCCGAGGCCGCCGTCGAGGCGATGGCCCGCCGTCCGGGCTTCCGCGGCTCGCGCATCGGCCGCGCCGCGGACGACCCGCTGCTGTGGACGGTGGTCACCGAGTGGGACGGTCCGGGCGCCTACCGGCGGGCCCTGTCGAACTTCGACGTGCGCGTCGCTGCGGTCCCGCTGCTGTCCACGGCCCGCAACGAGCCCAGCGCCTTCGAGGTCGTCTCGCGCCGCGACGGCGCGGGCGCCGAATCCGCGGGCGGACCCGGCGCCACGGCCGGATAGCGACGGTACCGGGCGCGGGCCGCCCACGGGTGCCGGAACCGGGCATCGGGGGATACCCGTCGCAGCGGAGCCGTTCCGGTGCGTATCGCTTTCGGTGCACAGTCGCCCGCGCCCGTCCCTTAAGCTGGGCACTTACCGCAGGTACATCGCGTTGCGCGATCCGCCGACCGCCAGCCGGATGGAGAATCGAGAGAGCTTATGGCCGCCAAGTCAGAGGCGATGGACGCCCTTGTCAACCTCGCGAAGCGCCGGGGCCTGGTCTACCCCTCCAGCGAGATCTACGGGGGTCTGCGCGCCTCGTGGGACTACGGCCCGCTGGGCGTGGAGCTGAAGAGCAACGTCAAGCGCCAGTGGTGGCGCGCCATGGTCCAGGAGCGCGAGGAGATCGTCGGCCTGGACTCCAGCGTCATCCTCTCCCGCGAGGTGTGGGAGGCGTCCGGCCACGTCAACGCCTTCGTCGACCCGCTCACCGAGTGCCAGTCCTGCCACAAGCGCTTCCGCCCCGACCATCTCGTCGAGGCCTACGAGGAGAAGCACGGCCACCCGCCGGAGAACGGCCTGGACGACCTCGCCTGCCCCAACTGCGGCGCGAAGAAGTCGTTCACCGAGCCGCGCATGTTCAACGCGATGCTGCGCACCTACCTCGGCGCCGTGCAGGACGACGAGTCGGGCCTGGCGTTCCTGCGGCCCGAGACCGCCCAGGGCATCTTCATCAACTACCTGAACGTGCAGCAGAGTGCGCGCAAGAAGATCCCCTTCGGCATCGGCCAGATCGGCAAGTCGTTCCGCAACGAGATCACGCCCGGCAACTTCATCTTCCGCACCCGCGAGTTCGAGCAGATGGAGATGGAGTTCTTCGTCCGCCCCGGCGACGACGAGGAATGGCACCAGTACTGGATCGACAACCGCATGCAGTGGTACTCCGACCTCGGCATCTCCAAGGAGAACCTGCGGCTCTACGAGCACCCGCAGGAGAAGCTGTCGCACTACTCCAAGCGCACCGTCGACATCGAATACCGGTTCAACTTCACCGGCTCGGAGTGGGGCGAGCTCGAAGGCATCGCCAACCGCACCGACTTCGACCTCACCACGCACTCGCGGGCCTCGGGCGTCGACCTCTCCTACTTCGACCAGGAGTCCGACGAGCGCTACGTGCCCTACGTCATCGAGCCCGCGGCCGGTGTGGACCGCGCGGTGCTGACGTTCATGCTCGACGCCTACAACGTCGACGAGGCGCCCAACGCCAAGGGCAAGATGGAGAAGCGCGCCGTCATGCGGCTGGACCCGCGCCTGTCGCCGGTCAAGGCGGCCGTGCTGCCGCTGTCGCGCAACACCGACCTCTCGCCCAAGGCCCGCGACCTCGCGGCCGCGCTGCGCAGGCGCTGGAACGTGGAGTTCGACGACGCGGGCGCCATCGGCCGCCGCTACCGCCGCCAGGACGAGATCGGCACCCCGTTCTGCGTCACCGTCGACTTCGACACCCTGGAGGACAACGCGGTCACCGTGCGCGAGCGCGACACGATGTCCCAGGAGCGCGTCTCGCTGGACCAGGTCGAGATGTACCTGGTGGAGCGCCTGCCGGGCTGCTGAGGTCCGCGGGGCCGCCGAGAGGGCCGCAGGACACGAAAGAGGCGACCGGACCCGGGGGGATGTGGTTTCCGGTCGCCTCGTTCGTTCTGCCGGGTGCACACACCCGGCCGAACCGGTTCTCACGCTATCGGCGCGGCCGCCGCGCGTCCCGGGCTGTCGCCCGCTCGCGTTCACCTGTAAGCGAATCGTGACCGGTCGACCGCGGCGCGGGCCGAGCGGCCGAGCCGCCGCGCGGCACCGCGGTCCCGTCCCATCGGCGGCCTCGCCGGGACGCCGCGGCGCAGGGCCGCCGGGCGCCCGGCCGGGCCGCTGCGTCAGCCGGCCGTGTAGACCACGAACGAGACGGCGATGTACTGGCAGATGTAGGCGGCCACGGTCAGCGAGTGGAAGACCTCGTGGAACCCGAACCAGCGCGGGGCGGGGTCGGGGCGCTTGAGTCCGTAGACGACGGCGCCCGCGCTGTAGAGCAGCCCGCCGGCCAGCACCAGGATCCAGGCCGCCGGATGGGTCCCGCTGATCAGCTGGGGGATGAACAGCACGGCGACCCAGCCGATCGCCAGGTACAGCGCGGTGGACAGCCAGCGCGGTGCGTTGAGCCAGAACACCTTGAACACCACTCCGGCCAGCGCGCCGGTCCAGATGAGCGCGAGCATGGCCGTGCGCAGCCCGCCGTCGAGCACCAGGACCACGAAAGGCGTGTAGGTGCCGGCGATGATCAGGTAGATGTTGGCGTGGTCCATCCGGCGCAGCACGGCCATCGGCCGGTGGGACCAGCGGCCGACGTGGTAGACGGCCGAGGTGGCGAACAGCAGCACGGCCGAGGCGGCGTAGACGGCCGCGGCGGCGCGCGCCGCCGCGGTGGGCGCCAGACTCACGAGCACGATCCCGGCGGCGAGCGCCAGCGGAGCGGTGCCCAGGTGCAGCCAGCCGCGCAGCCGCGGCTTGACCGCCTCGACCAGGTCGGCGGCGATCCCCCGCGCACCCTCGTGCTGCTGGTTCGGGGGCAGCGGATCGGGGCGTGTCACCGGGTTCCCCCTCGCATGCGAGCGCACACCTGAACCTCCGTCCTCCTGCGTGCCTTGGCGGTGCGCGGGGAGCGGGCCGGCGGGCTCCGCTCGGCGTGCCGCGATGAAGGCGCTGCCTCCCGCGATACTACCTACGGAAGCGTAGGTTACCGAACAGTAGAAGCGTGTGGCTCTGCGCACAGGCGGCGCGTCGGCGGCCGGCCGGCGGATGCCCGCGGGTCGCCGGCGCGCCGGGCGGACTCAGGCGCGGGCCCGCGTGGCGCCGGTGGAGCGGACACCGGGGATGGCGTTGCCGCGGAACGCCTCGACGAACAGCGCGCGGTCCTTTCGGGCCTGCTCGGCGTACTGGCGGGCGAACCCGGTGTTCCAGGCGATGAACTCCTCCTCGCGCCCGTCGAGCGCCTCGATGATGGCCTCCTCGGTCTGGAAGGACACCAGCGACTGGTCGGAGTCGCGGTCGGACACGCAGTGCGCCTTGGCGGTGGCGCGGCCCAGGTAGGCCAGCACCGACGCGATCTCGTCGGGCTCGGTCAGGTCGCTCCAGTCGAGGTCGTCGACGTAGGGGGAGAGTTCGGAGACCACGAATCCGACGCCGTCGTAGGTGGTGTGGCCCAGCAGCGGGTCGGCGTGCGCCTGGAGCGCGCGCTGGGAAACGGCGGTGCGGTGGCCGTGGTGCAGGAAGTACCGCTTGATGTCGGGGTCGGTGACCACCCGCGCGGGCGCGGCCACGTTGCCCTGCTTCATCGACAGCACGATGTCGTTGTCCAGAGCCTCGCTGAAGCCCTCGATGAGCACGTTGTAGGCGGGCAGCCCGGCGCTGCCGATGCCGAACCCGGCCTTGCCCACGACGTCCTTGACCCGGTAGGCGATGGAGTCGTAGCGCTTGTCGTCGGGGATCGTCGCCCGGTAGGCGTCGAACGCCGCGCACACGGCCTCGCGCTCCTCGGCGCCCAGCCGCCGCACGCCCGCCCCGTCGCGGAACCGGCGATCGTAGTCCTCCACCTGCGTCATGGAGTCCAGCAGCGTCACGCGGCTGTTCAGCCGGCTGCGCTGGAGCACGTCGCGGATGGGGCCGTCGGTGGTGTCCAGCCGCAGCGAGAAGGCCTCGTCCCCGCTGTGCTCGGCGAAGCGGCGCACCTGGTCGACGTAGGCGCGCACATAGGTCGCCACCAGCGCGTCGATGTCCTCGTCGGAGAACGCCTTGCGCCAGCTCAGCAGTGCGACGCTGGCCACGAACCGCCGCACGTCCCAGGTGTAGTGGCCCAGGTAGGCCTCGTCGAAGTCGTTGACGTCGAAGATGAGCGCGCCCCGCGCGTTCATGTAGGTGCCGAAGTTCTCGGCATGCAGGTCGCCCTGGATCCACACCCGGGAGGTGCGCTCGTCGGTCCAGGGGTCGTCGAGTCCGGCGACGTCGGCGTAGAACAGGCAGGCGCTGCCGCGGTAGAAGGCGAAGGGGTCGGCGGCCATCTTGCGGAACTTCGTCCGGAAGGCGCCGGGGTCGGCCTCCATCATCTCGGAGAAGGCGTCGACGAGGGTGGCGATGATGCGTTCCTGGCGCTCGGCGTCGGAGCGGGTCGGCACTGGTTCGCTTGTTTCGGGCATGTCCACATCCTCCCAGCGGTGGGCGCCGCCGCGCAGCCGCCCCGCTGGCCCCTCCCGCGCGGCGCGCCGATGGCAGTGGACCAGTGGGAGGGGGCGCCGCCCGGCGCCCCGTGCGTCCCACAGGCACCGTCCGCACCACCCTCGTCCACCTGCGCAGCCGCGCACATCCGCTCTTGTCCCGCCGCGGATCCGGCCTGGCGGGCGGAGGGAAACGTCCAGACCATTGGTATAGACCTATCGAAAGGATTCTGCCTGCGAAAACATCGGTATTAGGGTGGGGTGAGAGGTCGTAACGCGTCAGCTGGGTAGAGTTGCGCGCATTCCAGGACGAGCGGCCGCTTCAGGTCCTTCCGACAGCAGGGAGCCACCGTGCCCAAGTACGTTTACGAGTTCGCCGAGGGCAGCAAGGACCTCAAGGAACTGCTCGGCGGCAAGGGCGCCAACCTCGCCGAGATGACCAACCTCGGCCTGCCCGTGCCCCCGGGGTTCACGATCACCACCGAGGCCTGCCGGTACTTCCTCGCCAACGACGCCATGCCCGACGGCCTCGACGCCGAGATCGGCGCCAAGCTGAGCGCCCTGGAGCGCGCGATGGGCAAGCGGCTCGGCCAGCCCGACGACCCGCTGCTGGTCAGCGTCCGCTCCGGCGCCAAGTTCTCCATGCCCGGGATGATGGAGACGGTCCTCAACATCGGCCTCAACGACGAGTCGGTGCACGGCCTGGCGGCCCAGTCCGGCGACGAGCGCTTCGCCTGGGACTCCTACCGCCGGCTGATCCAGATGTTCGGCAAGACCGTCCAGGGCATCGGCGGCGAACTGTTCGACGACGCCTTCGAAGAGGTCAAGCGGCAGAAGGGCGTCGTCGGCGACCTCGACCTCGACGCCGCCGACCACCGCAAGCTCGTCGACGTCTTCAAGGGCATCGTCGCCGAGCACACCGGCCGGGAGTTCCCCGCCGACCCCCGCGAGCAGATGGACCTGGCCGTCCGCGCGGTCTTCGGCTCGTGGAACGCCCCTCGCGCCGTGCTCTACCGCCGCCAGGAGCGCATCCCGGTGGACCTGGGCACCGCGGTCAACGTCTGCGCCATGGTGTTCGGCAACCTGGGCATGGACTCCGGGACCGGCGTGGCCTTCACCCGCGACCCCGCCTCGGGCCGCCAGGGCGTCTACGGCGACTACCTGCAGAACGCCCAGGGCGAGGACGTGGTGGCCGGCATCCGCAACACGGTCCCGCTGGCCGACCTGGAGCGCGTCGACAGCCGCTGCTACGCCGAGCTCCTGTCGATCATGGAGACGCTGGAGAACCACTACCGCGACCTGTGCGACATCGAGTTCACCATCGAGCGCGGCAAGCTGTGGATGCTGCAGACCCGCGTCGGCAAGCGCACCGCCGCCGCGGCCTTCCGCATCGCCGACCAGCTCATCGACCAGGGCATGATCACCTTGGACGAAGCCGTCTCCCGCGTCACCGGCGACCAGCTCGCCCAGCTGATGTTCCCCCGCTTCGCCGACGACGTCGAGGGCCACCTGCTGGGCACCGGCATGAACGCCTCGCCCGGAGCCGCGGTGGGCAAGGCCGTCTTCGACTCCTACACCGCCATCAAGTGGGCGCGCAGCGGCGAGGACGTCATCCTGTGCCGGCGCGAGACCAACCCCGACGACCTGGAGGGCATGCTGTCGGCGTCGGGCATCCTCACCAGCCGGGGCGGCAAGACCTCCCACGCCGCCGTCGTCGCGCGCGGCATGGGCAAGACGTGCGTCTGCGGCGCCGAGGAACTGGGCATCGACACCAAGAACCGCCGCCTCACCGCGCCCGGCGGGGAGGTCGTCGAGGAGGGCGACGTCATCTCCATCGACGGCACCAGCGGCCGGGTCTACCTCGGCGCGGTACCGGTGGTCTCCTCACCGGTGGTGCGCTACTTCGAGGGCGAGATCGACCCCGCCTCCGACGAGGCCGACGACCTCGTCCGCGCCGTGGACCGCATCATGCACTACGCTGACGCCGCGCGCCGCCTGCGGGTGCGCGCCAACGCCGACAACGCCGAGGACGCCGCCCGCGCGCGCCGCATGGGCGCCGAGGGCGTCGGGCTCTGCCGCACCGAGCACATGTTCCTCGGCGACCGCCGCCAGCTCGTCGAGCGGCTCATCCTCGCCGACACCGAGGCCGAGCAGCAGGAGGCCCTCGACCGGCTGCTGCCTCTGCAGCGTGACGACTTCGCCGAGGCGTTCGAGGCCATGGACGGCCTGCCGGTGACCGTACGGCTGCTGGACCCGCCGCTGCACGAGTTCCTGCCCGACATCACCGAGCTGTCGGTGCGCGTGGCGGTCGCCGAGTCGCGCGGCGAGAGCCACGAGAACGACCTGCGGCTGCTGCAGGCCGTGCACAAGCTGCACGAGCAGAACCCGATGCTGGGCCTGCGCGGCGTACGCCTGGGACTGGTCGTACCCGGCCTGTTCACCATGCAGGTGCGCGCCATCGCCCGGGCCGCCGCGCAGCTGCTCGCCGAGGGCCGCCGCCCCCGACCCGAGATCATGATCCCGCTGGTGGGGACGGTTCAGGAACTGGAGATCATCCGCGACGAGTCCAACCGCGTGCTGCGCGAGGTCGGCGAGGAGTACGGCGTCGAGCTGGACTTCCCGGTCGGCACCATGATCGAGCTGCCGCGCGCTGCGCTGACGGCCGGGCAGATCGCGGAGAGCGCCGAGTTCTTCTCGTTCGGCACCAACGATCTCACCCAGACCGTGTGGGGGTTCTCCCGCGACGACGTGGAGGCGTCGTTCTTCTCCGCCTACCTGGAGAAGGGCGTCTTCGGCGTGTCCCCGTTCGAGTCGCTGGACGTCGAGGGCGTCGGGCGGCTGATCGAGATCGCGACAGCCGAGGGCCGCGCCGCCCGGCCCGGCATCAAGCTGGGCATCTGCGGCGAGCACGGCGGCGACCCCGACTCGGTGCACTTCTTCCACCGCGCGGGGCTGGACTACGTCTCCTGCTCGCCGTTCCGCGTCCCCGTGGCCCGGCTGGAGGCCGGGCGCGCCGCGGCGCGCGGCTGAGCCGGTCCCCGCAGGGCCCGGGTGCGCCGACCGCGGCGGCGCACCCGGGCCGGGCCCCGGCGGAGGGGCCGCCACGCGGTCGCACAGCCGCTCGGGAAGGTCGCGGCGTCGGTTATCGTCGGGCTTGTCCGAGGAGCGAGACCGGGGGTGGCTGGTGCCAGGAGCGGGGGAGGGCCGCGGCGACGCCGCTTCGACGCGGGGCCGGGCGGAAAACGGGGCCGAGGCCACCCGGGTGTTCACCCGGCCCGCGTCCGGTGCACCGAAGGACCGGGCCGAGGAGACGCGGCCGTTCTCGCGCGGCGCCCGCCCGGCCGACGGCGGCGCCGCTTCCCTCGACACCTCCGGCGCGCAGGGCGGGGATGCGGACGCGACACAGGTCATGCGCCGTTCCGCCGGACCGGACGGCGGCGGTCCCGGCGGGCCGGACGGCCCCGGGGACCGCGGCCCGCGCGGCGCCGCTCCCGCACCGCGCCCGCGCCGCCGGCGCCGCGTCCGGGTGCGCTGGATCGTGGCGCTGGCCCTGCTGCTCGTCCTGGCGGCGCCGCCCGCCACCTGGGTGTGGGTCTGGTACACCGCCCGCGCCGACGAGCGCCCGGCGTCGGACGCGATCCTGGTGCTGGGGGCCAGCCAGTACAACGGCCGCCCGTCGCCGATCTTCGAGGCGCGGCTGGCCCACGCCGAAGACCTCTACCGCGCGGGCGTCGCTCCCGCCGTCGTCACGGTCGGCGGCAACCAGCCCGGCGACAACTACACCGAGGGCGGATCGGGGCGCGACTGGCTGGTCGAGCAGGGCGTGCCCGCCGCCGACGTCGTCGCCGTCGAAGAGGGCGACGACACCCTGAAGAGCATCGAGGCCGTCTCCGGGGTCTTCGAGGACCGCGGCTGGTCCAGCGTGGTGATCGTCACCGACCCCTGGCACAGCCTGCGCTCCCGGCAGATGGCCGGCGACCACGGCATGGAGGCCGCCACCTCGCCGTCGCGCTCCGGCCCGGCGGTGATCGAGCGGGAGACCCAGCTGTGGTACATCACCCGCGAGACGGCCTCGCTCTGGTACTACTGGATCTTCGGCGACAGCAGCGACATCGAGGTCGACGCCGCCTGACCGCCCTGCGGGCTGCGTCCGGACTCCGCCCGGTCGGACCGCTCGACGCACGGTGCGCTGCGCACCTTCGCCGGTGCCGTTGCGTAGAGTCGATCGTGACCATGGCAGCGAGCGATGAGACCCCACCGCGCGGCTACAGCGCCCACGACCGGCGGCGCTGGGCCCCCGAACCCGACAAGAGCCGCGCGCGCGGCCCGTTCGAGCGCGACCGGGCGCGCGTGCTGCACAGCTTCGCGCTGCGCCGGCTGGCCGCGAAGACCCAGGTGGTCCAGCCCGGCGCCAGCGACTTCCCGCGCACCCGGCTGACCCACTCCCTGGAGTGCGCCCAGATCGGCCGCGAGCTCGGCGGGGCGCTGGGCTGCGACCCCGACCTGGTCGAGGCGGCCTGCCTGGCACACGACCTCGGGCATCCGCCCTTCGGCCACAACGGCGAGAAGGCGCTGGACGCGGCCGCGGCACCCTGCGGCGGGTTCGAGGGCAACGCACAGAGCCTGCGGCTGCTTACCCGGCTGGAAGGCAAGGTCCTCGTCGACGGGGCGGCGCCCGGCGAAGAGGCGCTCTCCGAGGGCGCCGAGCAGCCGGCCAGCGCCGGCCTCAACCTCACCCGGGCGACGCTGGACGCCACGCTGAAGTACCCGTGGCCGCGCGGCGGCGGCGACGGCCGCAAGTTCAACTGCTACCCCGACGACCGGGGGGTCTTCGACTGGATCCGCGGGGGCGCGCCCGCCGCCGGGCCGGGCGGCCGGCCGCGGCTGTGCTTCGAGGCCCAGGTCATGGACTGGGCGGACGACGTCGCCTACTCCGTCCACGACCTGGAGGACGCACTCTACGCCGGGATGATCCGGCTGCCCGCGCTGCACAGCCGCGCCGAGCGCGCCGAGGTGTGCGCGGTCGCCGCCTCCCTCTACGCCGACGCCGGGGCGGCCGAGCTGGAGGAGGTCTTCGCCGGTCTGATGGCCGAGCCGTTCTGGCCCAAGGACTTCTCCGGCGACCTCGCCTCGCTGGCGGCGCTGAAGAACCTGACCAGCGAGCTGATCGGCCGGCTGTGCCGCTCCGCCGAACAGGCCACCCGCGCGGCCTGCGGCCCCGGGCCCGTCACCCGCTACGCCGCCGACCTGGCCGTCCCGCGGCGGAATCTGCTGGAGTGCGCCCTGCTCAAGGCGCTGACCGCCCACTACGTTATGGCGCGGTCCGAGGCGGTGGCCTACCAGGCCCGCGAGCGCGAGATCATCGCCGAACTGGTCGACGCCGTCCAGCGCCGCGCACCCGCCACCCTGGACGGCCCCTTCCGCACCGCCTGGGAGCGCGCTCCGGACGGCACCGCCGCGCTTCGGGTGGTTGTGGACCAGGTCGCGTCCCTCACCGACACCTCGGCGCGTGCCTGGCACGCGCGCCTCGCCCGCTAGAGCGGGCGGGTGTGCGCGTGCGCCCGGCGGCGCGTCCGGGAGCCGCCTCGTGTGAGCCGCGCCGCGGGCCCCGGGCCGCGGGTCCGGGGTCCCGGCGGGCGGCCGTCGGCGCGGACCGGCGCGTTCCGCGTGGTCGTGGACCAGGTCGCGTCCCTTGCCGGCATCTCGGCCCGTGCGTGGCACGCGCGGCTCGCGCGCTGGAGCGGGCGGGTGTGCGCGTGCGCCCGGCGGCGCGTCCGGGAGCCGCCTCGTGTGAGCCGCGGGTCCCGGGTCGGGGGTCCCGGCGGGCGGTGAGGGCGGGCGGCCGTCGGCGCGGACCGCCGCGCACCCGGGTGGTACCGTGGCGCTCGCCGAGCCGCACGACCGCGTTCGGTAGTCCGACCAGGCAGAACCGGACCGCGTCCCCCTGAGGGGCGCCCGGCCGAGGAGGTGAGACCCGTTTCCGTCGTACCGGGCAGGGTGCTCACCCTCCGCGGCCCCGTCGCCGAACCGGCATAGACCGCCGCGGGAGCACCTTCACGCTTCCCGAAAGGCCGTCCGATGCCGCATTCGCCCATACCCGACCCGTCGCCCTCTTCGGCCGCCCCCTTCGCGCGGTCCGCACCGGCCTACCCCGCCGTCGTCGCCCGACTGCGCGCCGCCGGCTGCGTCTTCGCCGAGGACGAGGCCGACCTCCTGTTCTCCGCCGCGCTCGGTTCCGCCGACCTCGACGCGAAGGTCGGGCGGCGCGCCGCGGGCGTGCCGCTCGAGCACGTCGTCGGGTGGGCGGCGTTCGCCGGCCTGCGTGTCGCCGTCGACCCCGGCGTGTTCGTGCCGCGGCGGCGCACCGAGTTCCTCGTGGCCCGGGCCGCGGCCCTCGCGCCCGAGCGGCCGGCGGTGGTGGACCTGTGCTGCGGGTCCGGTGCCCTGGGCGCCGCGCTGGCCGCGGTCCGGCCCGGGGCCGAACTGCACGCCGCCGACGTCGACCCGGCCGCGGTCGCCTGCGCGCGGCGCAACGTCGCCGCCTTCGGCGGCACGGTCTACACGGGCGACCTCTACGACCCGCTGCCGCGCGGGCTGCGCGGCCGCGTGGACGTGCTGATGGCCAACGTGCCCTACGTCCCCACGGGCGAGATCGGCCTGCTGCCCGGCGAGGCGCGCGAGCACGAGGCCCGCACCGCGCTCGACGGCGGCCCCGACGGCCTGGCGACGCTGCGCCGGGTGAGCGCCGCGGCGCCGGTCTGGCTCGCGCCGGGTGGGCGCCTGCTGTTCGAGACGAGCGAGCGCCAGGCGGAGACGGCCGCGGCGATCGCCGCCGGCGACGGCTTCTGGGTACAGGTGGAGGCCGACGAGGAGATCGGCGCCACGGTGGTCGTCGCGACCGCGCCCGGCGCCTGACGGCGTCGCCGGGACCGGGGCCCGCGCGGCGGCGGCGCCCCGGTCGCGAGCGGGGGTCGGCTGTTCGGCCCCGCACCGGCCCGCCGCCGGCCTAC